>NZ_JADBTB010000009.1:0-26565 GCF_020246405.1 Microcystis sp. M083S1 | reverse complement strand
CAAGCTTTTCTGGTCGGAACCCCCTAAGCCGAGTTTTCAAGGTGCTGCGCCGTCCACTTGGTTTTCGAGACTGGCCTTTTAATTCTAACGTAAAGCCAACCTAGAACGGCGGGGTTTCAGACCCAAAATTTCCGATGATTATTATCTGAATTTCGGAGTTATCCGTTATATTTTGGCTTTTTATTCAGGAGATAGGCGTCAGGGTGATAGGGTTTTGGGGTGATAGGGATTTAGGGGTTTAGGGAAATTTCATCCAAATGCTCCACTACCCCACTACCCCACTACCCCACTACCCCACTACCCCACTACCCCACTACCCCACTACCCCACACCCCACTTCCCTGATGACCGCAAAAAACTTCATCAAGAGGGGAACAACTTCCAGTAAGATGAAAAATGGTCAGTGAAAAAGCTAACCGAAATTTATTGTCGGAAATGGTAACACCGCCCCATTTCCCCAGACCCTAGAGGCTAGAGTCCGGTAAACCAGCGGATAAAAATTGACATCCATGAGTAGTATTTTCGATCGAGTTAAAAGAGTTGTTGTGGAACAATTAGACGTAGAGCCGGAAAAAGTTACCTCCGAAGCAAGCTTTGCTAATGATCTGGAAGCTGATTCCCTTGATGTGGTCGAGTTAGTGATGGCTTTAGAGGAAGAATTTGATATTGAAATTCCCGACGACGCAGCCGAACAAATTGACACTGTGGGCAAAGCTGTCGAGTATATTAACGAGAAAGTAGGAGCAACCGCCTAATTATTGCGGGAAAATTGACAATTAGGATTAAATATCTGGGGCAAAATCTGCCCTTATTTTTGAACAAACATGACAGAATTGCCATTAAAAAGGGTTGTCATCACGGGGATGGGTGCGATCACTCCCCTCGGCAATAATCTAGCAGACTATTGGACAGGCTTAATCAACGGCAAAAGTGGCATTGGTTTAATTACCCACTTTGATGCCTCCCGTCACGCTTGTCGCATTGCTGGGGAAGTGCGAGGTTTTGACCCCCACGAATATGTGGATCGCAAAGAGGCAAAGCGCATGGACCGTTTCGCTCAATTTGCCGTCGCCGCCAGTTTGCAAGCGCTGCAAGATTCTCGATTAGTTATCGACGCTCTCAATGCCGATAATATAGGTGTACTAATCGGTACGGGCGTAGGTGGGATAAAAGTGCTGGAGGATCAACAGGAAATTTACTTGACAAAAGGTCCGGGCCGGTGTAGTCCTTTCATGATCCCGATGATGATTGCCAATATGGCCGCCGGTTTAACCGCTATCCACACGGGGGCCAAGGGACCGAGTAACTGTACCGTGACCGCTTGTGCTGCTGGTTCCAATGCCATCGGCGATGCTTTTCGTCTAGTACAAAGGGGTTTGGCCAAAGGAATGATCTGCGGTGGGACGGAAGCCGCCGTTACCCCTCTAGGATTGGCTGGTTTTGCCTCCGCTAAGGCCCTGTCCACCCGCAACGATGACCCCACCCGGGCCAGTCGTCCCTTTGACAAAGACCGGGATGGTTTTGTCATGGGGGAAGGGGCAGGAATCTTGATTATAGAGGAATTAGAAACGGCCTTGGCCCGTGGGGCGCGGATTTACGCCGAAATGATCGGTTATGGTCTGACTTGCGATGCCTATCACATGACGGCACCGGTTCCCGATGGTCGTGGGGCCACCAGAGCGATCGAATTAGCGATCAAAGATGCCGGTTTAACTCCGGCGGAAATTAGCTATATCAACGCCCACGGCACCAGTACAGGGGCCAATGATCCCACGGAAACCAAGGCGATTAAAAAAGCTTTAGGAGAATCGGCCTACCAAATCCCCGTCAGTTCCACCAAATCGATGACAGGCCACCTTTTAGGCGGTTCTGGCGGTATTGAAGCCGTGGCCACGGTAATGGCGATCGCTAATGATCGGATTCCCCCGACTCTCAACCTGGACAATCCTGACCCCGATTGTGATCTTGATTACGTCCCCTACGAAAGTCGTCAGCAGATAGTTAACGCTGCCCTTTCCAACTCCTTTGGATTTGGTGGCCATAACGTCACCTTAGCTTTTAGAAAATATGCTTGAGTCGATGCCCCTGAAAGAGTAATCTTTGAGTGGCTCCCTCTTTAACCTGGTCTTATTTTTGTAGTTCATTCTAAAAAACATTATGGTTGTAGTCTCCCAATCCCTCGAAGAACTTTGTATTAATGCGGTACGTTTTTTAGCGGTGGATGCCGTGGAAAAAGCTAAATCCGGACACCCCGGACTGCCCATGGGAGCCGCTCCCATGGCCTTTGTTCTCTGGGATCAATTCCTGCGTTTTAACCCGAAAAACCCCCAATGGGTCAATCGAGATCGTTTTGTTCTCTCCGCCGGTCACGGTTGTATGCTGCAGTACGCTTTGATGTACCTGACCGGATACGATAGCGTTCCCCTAGAGGAAATTAAACAATTCCGGCAGTGGAAATCGAAAACCCCCGGCCACCCCGAAAATTTCGTCACGGAAGGGGTAGAAGTGACCACTGGTCCCCTGGGTCAAGGGATTGCCAATGGTGTGGGTTTGGCCCTAGCAGAAGCCCATTTAGCAGCCCGTTTCAACAAACCGGATGCCAAAATTATCGACCATTACACCTATGTCATTTTGGGTGATGGTTGCAATATGGAGGGGATTTCTGGGGAAGCTTGTTCTTTAGCCGGTCACTGGGGTTTAGGCAAGTTAATCGCTCTCTATGATGATAACCATATCTCGATCGATGGTTCCACCGATATCGCTTTTACCGAAGACGTGAGCAAGCGTTTTGAAGCCTACGGTTGGCACGTTCAGCACGTCGAGAATGGTAACACCGATTTAGATGCCATTGCCAATGCGATCGCAGCTGCCAAAGCTGTCACCGATAAACCCTCGATGATTAAAATCACCACCACCATCGGTTATGGTTCCCCCAATAAGTCTAATACCGCCGATGTTCACGGGGCAGCTTTAGGAGCAACAGAAATCGAGTTAACCCGGAAAGCCTTAGGTTGGGAATACGAGCCGTTTGTGGTTCCCGATGAGGTGTTAAATCGTTTCCGGCAAGCAGTGGACAAGGGAGCGACGGCAGAAACGGACTGGAATAAGTTATTTAACGAATATCAGGCCAAATATCCCGCAGAAGCGGCTTTATTTGAACAGTTAACCACCGGTCAACTGCCGGAAGGTTGGGAGCAAGCTTTACCTGTTTATAAACCCGAAGATAAGGCGCTTGCTAGTCGTAAACACTCGGAAATCTGCTTAAATGCTCTTGCGGGGGTTTTACCCGGTTTAATCGGTGGTTCGGCGGATTTAACCCACTCTAACTACACGGAATTAGAGCATTTTGGTAATTTCCAAAAAGGCAGTTATCAGGAGCGTAACGTTCACTTTGGCGTAAGGGAACACGCAATGGGGGCGATTTGTAACGGTATTGCTCTCCATAACACGGGATTGATTCCCTACGGGGCGACTTTCCTGATTTTCACCGACTATATGCGGAATTCTATCCGTTTATCGGCCTTGTCAGAAACTCGCGTCATCTGGGTAATGACTCACGATTCCATTGCCCTAGGGGAAGATGGACCGACTCACCAACCCGTGGAACACGTTGCTTCTCTGCGCGCTATTCCTAACCTGTTAGTCATGCGTCCGGGAGATGGTACGGAAACTTCCGGTGCTTATAAAGTAGCGGTGAGCGAAACTAAGCGCCCGACGTTACTAGCATTATCCCGTCAAAATCTGCCCAATTTAGCGGGAACTTCCCTCGATGGTGTGGCTAAAGGTGCTTATACTATCACCGATTCTGAAGGTACTCCCGATGTCATTCTCATCGGTACGGGTGGCGAGTTGTATCTCTGCGATAAAGCGGCTGCGGTGTTAAAAGAAGCAGGAATTAAAGCTCGCGTCGTTTCTATGCCCTGTTGGGAGCTATTCGAGGAACAATCGGCAGAATACAAAGAATCGGTACTGCCGAAAGCAGTGAAAAAACGTCTCGCAGTGGAAGCGGGTTCAACTATGGGTTGGCATCGTTACATCACCGATGAGGGGGATGTGTTGGGGGTTGATACCTTCGGCGCTTCTGCTCCAGGAGGTGTGATTCTAGAGAAGTTTGGTTTTACCGTGGATAACGTGGTAGCGAAGGCAAAAGCGTTGTTAGGTTAATTAAACTTTGATTTTGTGGAAAAAGCCCGCGCAAGCGGGTTTTTTTGTGGTTATAGGTCAACCTAGTTTAGGCTTTAGGCTTAGTTCATGTAAAAATGTAAACTAGGAAGCTTTAGTAGTTAGCCAAAACCTTTACACTTGAGATAATTATCACGATTCCTAGAGCCATGACTAAAGGGGAAAGCCCTATATCGAAGGAAACAATCAAGAGCCTAACACTAGATATAGAAGGCTCACTGTTGTCTTTTGATAAATTTATCAAGGCTCAAGAACAATTAGCAATACTACTCCATGAAGTAGATAAAACCCTTGCTAACAAAAATCGCCCCCTGATAAATTGGAGAATCTCTCAAATTCATAGTGGCAGCATTCATCTTACTTTAGAAGGAATGCCTCAAGATCAGATTACACCTAGTCAAATTTCTGAAGTTATTAAGACTGTAGAAAGGGGAATAGTAACAATTTTAGAACATCCGATTCGCCCTAAGTATTTTTCTGATCGAGCTTTAGAAAGTGCGCGATCATTAGCAATATTGAAAAAAAGAGATGAGTTTATGGTGCAATTGGGCTTTGATTCGAGGTGTATCGACTTGAATCAAGCTTTGATTGCTAATGTTGATGAAATTATCGGGGGAAAATTTCAAAGTTTTGGTACTGTAGAAGGTGTGCTTAAAGCTATTGATGTAAGTCGTCAACCTATTTTTAGAGTTTACAATTTATTGACTAATAAAAGTGTTAAATGTTACTTTGAACCAAATTTACTTGATAATATCAAAGAATATCTAGAAAAAAGAGTCTCTGTATCGGGGATAGTTACCTCTAGAGAAGATGGGGAAAAAATCGGGATTAAAGTTGAGTCAATTGATCTTTTTCCTGAGGAAAAAGATTTACCTACCATTGAGGAAATGATCGGAATTTGGGGAGGAAGTAAGTGATTCGTCCAACAAAAAAGCTACACTACTGGGATTCTTGTGTTTTTTTAGCTTTCCTGAAAAATGAAAAGGATAAAATTAATGATTGTATTTCTGTTCTCAAAGCAGCTGAAAATGGTCAGGTAATAATTGTGACTTCTGCTCTTACTTTTATTGAAGTGGTGAAATTAGAAAAAGGACAGCCAAAATTACCTAAAGAAAGTGAGGAAAAAATCAGAGATTTTTTCCGACATGAGTGGATTTATATTTATGATGTGGACAGAAAAGTTGGTGAACTAGCCAGAGAATTGATGTGGCAATATCAGGCACTAAAACCTAAAGATGCAACTCATGTGGCGACGGCAATTAAAGCCAGAGTGGATGTTTTAGATACTTTTGATGATGGCTTGCTGAAACTCTCTGGAGAAATCGGTGATCCTCCTTTAATAATTAGAAAACCTTTTTTTGAAGTTCAACTTGATCTTTTTTGAAAAAGTACCCATTCTCGCACAAGAAAATTACAAATCGAATTACCGAACACAAAAGGTCTAAATTGATAGGAATACCTTCATATTAAAACAGATTTTGATTTAGTGATTACATCTCTTGCCAAAAGAGCAAATATTTTTAAGCAAAATTAATATTAATAATCAAGAAGAAGCCCTTTTAAAAATGTACGTTGCCAGAAGTAAAGATTTAACAGCAAATCAAACCAATAATATCAATTGTTCTCGCCAGAAATGCCACGATAACAACTGTAATTTCATCCCTAATTATCCCAAAATTTTCTTTGATGTTAATACGGCTGAACCTCTACAACCATGGCTGCCGATCAAAAAAATAGAGGATTTACTTGATTAAAATTAGCAATCAAGATATATCGAATAAACTTAATGGTAGAGGTGTGAATCTTGCGGGTTTCTGAAGATCATAATTAGCAATAAATACCTCCTTGCCCTTGCGTCTTTCACTCTGATAACCATGTTCTAATTTTAAACCATTTTTTTGATCATCAGTTCGATTAATAGTGTAATTCCATTCATTATCTTGTAAAGAAATACACCAATCATACATTTCTCTAATTTCGGAGCAATTATCATAAGTCAAAAGAAATTTAAATCGATGTTGATGTTTTTTCAACGTCTTACATAACCTTTCATGATCTTCTAGACTGAAGAAGCAGGAATAGAATTTATTTTGATCTGCTTGAAAGTAAGGAGGATCGACAAATAAAAAGTAATCATCGGGTAATTGATTGATTAAATCTTCAAAATCTAAACAAGATAAATTGACATTTTGCAGTTTTTCCGAAGTGGTTTTTAGGTGAGAAGGCCAGTTTTCAGGACGCATAGAATACTTATCACCATAGCCCCAATAACAATTTTCAAGTTTCATAATTCCTGAGTAGGAAGTTCTATTTAGATAATACCAACGCATGGCTCTTTCTAGGTCATTGGCTGGTTGAAATTCATTTTTATAATAACTGTGTAGTTCTTTGGTAGCGTTTAGATCTTTTAATAATTCAATTAGACTATCAAGATGATCTTTGATATGTCGATAACAGTTGATTAATTCTTCATCTTTGTCATTGAGAATATTCTCTGCTACACTTTCCTTAGCAAAGAATATAGATGCTCCCCCCGCAAAAGGTTCACAATACTTATGGTGACTAGGAAGACAAGCTAAGATTAGCTTACGGGCATAAAATTTACCGCCGGGATAACGAAAAGGAGAATTACTAAGTTTTTTAGCGATTTTGGACATTACCTTTGATTTTAGAGGCTTTTCTTTGAGATTATTTTAACAAAATTACGATATTTTATCTAGGAATGTCAGAGAAGTTCGGTTTTACCGTGGATAACGTGGTAGCGAAGGCAAAAGCGTTGTTAGGTTAATTAAACTTTGATTTTGTGGAAAAAGCCCGGGCAAGCGGTTTTTTTGTGGTTATAGGTTAACATAGTTTAGGCTTTAGGCTTAGTTCATGTAAAAATGTAAAGTAGGAAGAAGTACCGTAGGTTGGGTTGAGGCACGAAACCCAACATAACCAACAGCTAAGACAGGAAACCCAACATAACCAACAGCTAAGACAGGAAACCCAACATAACCAACAGCTACTTTTTTAACGTCAACCCAACTACTTAAAGGAGTAAAAACCATGAGTCTGTGTCTCAATCCTAATTGTTTCGCCGTCAATCCAGATGGCAATAAATTCTGTGAAAAATGCTGCTCAAAATTGTTTTTACAGGAGCGTTATCAAGCAATTAAATTAATTGGTCAAGGAGGATTTGGTCGCACTTTTAAGGCGATAGATTACAGTAAGCCTTCTCGACCTTATTGTGTGATTAAACAGTTTTTTCCCTCGGCTCAAGGAACTGATACAATTGAGAAAGCCTCAGAATTATTTGAAAAAGAAGCAATCCAATTAGAGAAGTTAGGAAAACATCCCCAAATTCCTGAACTTTTCGCTTATCTCAATCATGATGATGACCGTCAATATTTGGTACAAGAATATATTGAAGGACAGAATTTAGAACAAGAATTAAAAAGCCAGGGGGTATTTAATGAAGCCAAGATTAAAGCTTTATTAACGGATATTTTGCCGGTTTTAGATTTTATTCATAGTCAGGGAGTAGTTCACCGAGATATTAAACCAGAAAATATTATTAGACGTAACTCAGACAAGAAAGCGGTTTTAGTGGATTTTGGCGCGTCTAGAGTTGTTACACCTCTTAACCGTTCTGTTACTGGTACGGTAATCGGTTCAGCGGAATATGTCGCGCCAGAACAAGCTAACGGTAAGCCAAACAATCCTAGTGATTTGTATAGTTTAGGAGTCACTTGTATTTATTTGTTGACTCAGATTTCACCCTTTGATTTATTTGATACCAGTGACCATGAATGGATTTGGCGACAGTTTTTAGTTAATAATAATGTTCGGGATGATTTAGGGCGCATTCTTGATAAAATGATCGAGTTTGGGACAAGAAAGCGTTATCAATCAGCGCGGGATATTTTACAAGATTTGACGGGACAATCACCAGCAACTTCGATACAATCACCAGCAACTCCCCGTTATTCACCAACACCAGCAACCCCCGTTATTCAAACACCACCACCGCCTAAAGTTGCTGCTAATATTGCGCTTAAAAGTGCTAGGGGGGTTAACTATTCTCGATTACAGCAACTCCTAGCAGCAAGAAAGTGGAAAGAAGCAGACCAAGAAACAGCTAAAGTTATGTGTCAGGTCGCCGGAAGGAAAAGCCAAGGATGGCTACATATAGAGGATATTGATAATTTCCCCTGTGAAGATTTACGAACTATTGACCAACTTTGGCTGCACTACAGTAACGGTAAGTTTGGCTTCAGCGTCCAGAAAGAAATCTATGAGAGTCTCGGTGGCACGAGACAGTATGATGAAAGAGATTGGAAGAATAATCGTGAAATGTGGGAAAAGTTCGGCGCTCGCGTCGGCTGGAGAAAAGGAGGAAGTTGGTTGAAGGACTCAAAACTTACCTTTAATTTGGAGTTAGCACCCCAAGCACACCTCCCAGGGTGGGGTGTTTGGTATTGTAGGAATGTGGTTTTGTCGGGGTTCGTGTGGGTTATTTCGTTCGGGATTTTGTGGCTTCTGGAAATTATCGACGAAAGAAACGATCGTGATCTGGCCGTGGGGACGTGGGTAATTGGTGGCAGAAACCGCCTCTTCTCTCGCGCAAAGACTTGTAACCTGTAGAATATAACGATCTCAGATCTTTTGTCAAGGATAATTTTCGGGATTTTGATCGCGGAAATATCGCATTTTGCGGAACTCGATACCTGGCACTGATTGCTTCGCCAAGTCAAAGGAAGCTTTTTTCCGACAAAGATGTCATTGCGAGGGGGGATATTCACGTTAACCTTCATCTCTCAACCAATATCCCCCCGAAGCAATCTTTCTCGTCGTTATATTCAGGTAGAATGAATGATAAAAGTGGTGCGCTATAATTAGAACTTTTTCATTGAATAAAAAATCATGAATAAATTATTAGAACTTGCTCTCAAAAAATTAGCTACTCTGTCAGCAGATCGACAGGAAAATATTGCTCAATTAATCCTTAAAGAAATAGGGGAAAATATAGAAAATGAGCCAATAAAAGACAATGATTCCCCATCTTTACCCCCATCTATTGGGATGGGAGCTAGTGGAATGTCTGACCTATCAACTCGTTGCGAGGAATTATTGTGGCAGGACGAAAGATAATAGCAGATACCAGTGGAATTATTGCCCTATTAGACCGAGACGATCACTATCATTTTATTGTCGTAGAAGCGATCAGAAATCAGCAAGTTTTTGTCCCTGTGACGGTATTACCAGAAGTTGATTATTTAGCGACTAAATATCTCGGTGAAAGAGTAGCTAGAGCTTTTTTGATGGATATTACACAGGGAAAATATAGTTTGCTTCCCTTCGATTTAGAAGATTTAGAAAAAGCTCTTAAAATTATGACTCGTTATCAAGATTTACCGTTAGGCTTAGTTGATGCTAGTTTACTGGTCATGGCAGAACGCTATTCTATTAACCAAATTCTGACATTAGACCACAGACATTTCAATTTAATTCAATCCGATAACATGAGCTACTTTATTATTCTGCCTTAAATATGAACTTGAGATTGCCATGATATCCATAACTCCCCACCTGCAAATTATTTTAGAAAAACTACAAACCCTTACTCCGCATTACACACTTATTTTCAGGAGTTAATATGAATACAACCCAAACAACAGCCGATGGCTTAAAAATTCTTTACCACCGTTATTATGTTAATAATCCAGAGCGTCAATTAGAATTAGAAAAGGCTCGTATTGATGACGAAGTAGCCAGAAAAATATTTAAGATTAAGGAAACATATCATCTTTCAACAAAGGCTTTAGCAGAATTAATTCATACTGATGAATCTATTATTGAAGCTTTAGAAAATGCTGACTATGAAGGAAACTCTTTTTTGTTGTTAAATCTCATCGCTACAGCCCTAAAAATGAAGGTTGAATTTGAATTAGTTTCTTAGGTTTTTTTAGGAATAGCATAACGCAGCCTAAGCCTACACTCTTTGATTGCGAGAGGGTGAGACCAGCGTTAATCTTTATCTATCTATCAACCAATATCCCCCCGAGGCCATCTTCCCGTGGAACAGGCTAGAAGCCTGTTTTACACTAGGTACAATTAATGATACGATCAGTGCGTTACGGCGGCTTGTTAATTTTGTTTTTTTGACCGAATTGGTAGCTGCCTAACGCACCCTACATTTTACTAAATATATCGGTGAAAGAAAGGAGCATAAATTGGATGCTTACCTACAAAGCCATGTATAAATTTCTGGAACAGGGAGTCCATGGAGAAGTCTTGGATTTCCCAGGCGTGATTTCCTGGGGAAATGATCTAGCAACAGTACGCCGTTCCTTAGCGAGTGCGCTAGTAGATATGGCAGAAGTTAATTTATCTAGGGGGGAATCCTTACCCTTACCTAATGAGTTATTAACAGACCCAGAAGCGGATTTAGAAGAACCAATTTATCTAATCTTTTCTGCATCAACCCATGTCCAAATTGTACCGACTTTGATCGCCTCATGAAGCGTCGAGATTTGTTGCGTTATCTCAGTCAACAGGGTTGTCAATTGGTACGAGAAGGAAGTGAACATTCCATCTGAGAAAATCCCCTCAATGGTCGGTGCGCAGCCATCCCTCCACATTGAGAAATTGTCGAGGATGGCTGTGAGAATTTTTCGTCAGTTGGAGATACCAGAACCTTGATCAGAAGCAAGGATTCTACCTGAATAATATTTAAGGCAGAGCCTTAAATACTGTGTTGCAAGGCAGAGCCTTGAAACAAGAGATAATATAATTGGTGCGTTACGGCGGCTTGTTAGTTTGGGTTTTTTGACCAAATTAGTAACCGCAAACACGCACCCTACACTCTGAATACTGCTACCGAATACCTTCCGAAGCCATCAAAACTATCCAGGGTGCAGGAGTTGAACCTGCCTAGCACGAATTATGAGTTCGTTGCCTCAACCGCTCGGCCAACCCTGGGTTATACTATTAACTCATTATAGATCGGTAATTACTCTGAACGTGAAAATTCAGCCCCACCAAGATGAAAAAATTTGCAATCAGCACCTCCTTGCAGTTAGGACTCCTTTTGATGGTAGCCATGTTAGCCGCCGGCTTCGGTAGCGGTTGGGTAGCCTATCAATTGGGACTCGCCTCCCTGAAGGGAGTCAGTCAACCGGATATCAACCCCGCTAAAAAGTTTACCAACGATCGCACCAGTTATGGTCGCAATCAAACTTTTATCCCCGTGAAGGAAGAAGAGGTGCTGAAAAGAGTGAGAGTTTATATGCAACAACAGAAAAACAAACCGCAATCAAAGGAAGAAACCAAAGGATAGGCTTTAAAAAAGGCGAGTTTTGCCTTTTCGCTATGGATAATCAGGATTTATTGACTCGTTTAATTTTAGTCTTTTTACTAATCGCGCTCAATGCTTTTTTCGTAGCGGCCGAATTTTCGCTTGTGTCTGTCCGTCGTACCCGCGTCAGTCAGCTAGTGGCTGCGGGAGATGTGCCAGCGCAGACGGTCCAATCTCTACAAAGAAGTCTCGATCGCTTACTTTCCACTACCCAATTAGGTATCACCCTTTCTAGTTTAGCTTTAGGTTGGATCGGGGAGAGTACCATGACCGTTTTTGTAAAGAAATTACTAAGTTTTTTACCCTTTTCTTTAAACTGGCAAAATCTTCTCTCCCATGGTTTCTCTCTTTGTCTAGCTTTTTTAATCGTGGCCTATCTCCAGATAGTTTTTGGGGAACTTTATCCCAAATCCCTAGCTTTAATTTATGCCGAACCGATGGCGCGATTATTAGCTGCACCTATTGGGGTTATTTCCAGGATTTTTAAGCCTTTTATCGGTATTCTAAATCAATCAACTCGTTTTTTATTGGTTTTAACCCGTATCCCCGAAGTGGATCTACAGCGTTCTAGTCGGGTAACTTCCGAGGAATTACAATTAATTATCAGCATGGAAGGGGAATTAACGGGATTAGAAGCAGCGGAAAGGAAAATTTTAAATAATGTTTTCCAGTTTAGCGAAATCACTGCCGCAGAAATCATGGTTCCCCATAACCGTTTAATAGCTATTTCCTCGACCGCAACTTTTGAGGAATTACTGCTCCAAGTAGTTAACAGTGGCTATTCTTGTTATCCTGTGGAAGGAGATTCCGGTGATGATATCCGTGGTTTGATCGATTTTAAAGATTTAGCTTTACCCCTTGCCGAAGGTCAGTTAAATTTAACAACCCCGATTAAACCTTGGTTAAAACCTGTTCGTTTTTTCCCCGAAACAACTGCTTTAAATGAATTACTAACAGTGATGCGGGAATCATCCTTAAAGATGGTTATCATTGTGGATGAATTTGGCAGAACAGCCGGTTTATTAACCCTAAAAGATTTAATCGGCGAGATTCTGGGAACTTTTTCCCCTAGTGATGAATCGGGAACAGTAAAATATCAACTCCTCGATGAATCGACTTTTCTCGTACAAGCACAAATGAATTTAGAGGACGTGAACAAAGCATTAAATTTAAGTTTACCCTTGGCCGATGAATACCAAACCCTAGCAGGTTTTGTTCTCCATCATTGGCAAAAAATACCGAAGGTGGGAGAACAATTATATTACCAAAATTTAGAATTTACCATCATTTCTAAGGTCGGCCCTCGCTTGGAACAAATTAAGATTTATCGGCAACAACTATCCTAAGGATATAAACAAGAAACAACTTTTCTCATTTATTTATTCTTTTTGATTGTTAAGTAGTTGGTTATAATTAAATTAAAAATGGATTTTAGGTTCGATCCCCCCTGCCTCCCTTGATAAGGTAGGGTTGATTCATGAATCAACCCTACCCTTGATAAGGGGGGTGTCTGATAATTTTTAACGCCTACCTACTTAATCTAGTCAATAGCTGCCCACTCCTGTCACCATGAAACACCTTTTGACACTCCTCCCCCTCAGCTTGGGATTAATTGCCCTCACCCCCGCAAATTTGCCCCTAGAACGTTTTGAAATCTCACAATTAGGAACATCTACGGGATACGATGAACGACTGCTAACGGACAAAAAAACCCTCCTACAAGCGATCGATCATAGTTTACGTTATCTGAATAGCTCGGCGGCGATCCGCGCCTATCAAAATTATCCTATTCCTGAAATAACCCGTCAGCGAGTGCAGCGTTCCTTAGTACGTTTTCGTCAATTAGTGCAGAATTCTCCCACTCCCGCAGCTCTACAAAAGGCAGTTAAAAAAGAATTTATTTGGTATCGTTCTTTGGGTAATGATAGCCAAGGAAATGTTAAATTTACTGGTTATTTTGAGCCAATTTATCAAGCAAGTCGGCAAAAAAACGCCGAGTATAAATATCCTCTCTATCGCCGACCTTCTAACTTTTCTCGCTGGTCAAAACCCCATCCAGCTAGGGTAGAATTAGAGGGAAAAGATGGTTTACTGGGGGAAAATAGCCGTCTAGCGGGATACGAATTAGTCTGGTTAAAAGATCGCTTAGAAGCTTATTTAGTTCATGTGCAAGGTTCGGCGAAATTACGTTTACCTAATGGTCAAATTATGAGCATTGGTTTTGATGGCAATACCGAGCATCCCTACACAAGTCTGGGAAAAGAAATGATTGCCGATGGTATTTTTCCCGCCGAGGGGTTAACCTTACCAATGGTTTTGGATTTTCTCAGAAGTAATCCCGAGCAATTAAAGAATTATATTCCCCGCAATAATCGGTTTATTTTCTTTCGAGAAACCCACGGCGCACCCGCTACTGGTAGCATTGGAGTTCCAGTTTTACCCGAAAGATCGATCGCTACAGATAAAAGTATTTTTCCCCCCGGCGCTTTAGCAGTAATTGAGACAGAAATTCCCCAGGGAAATCTTAATAAAAAATTAGTTAGTCGCTATGTTCTCGATCAAGATACTGGCAGCGCGATTAAAGGTACTGGGAGGGTAGATATTTTTATGGGAACAGGAAAAAATGCTGGCGAGCGAGCCGGTTTAATTAATACTCCCGGTCAATTATATTATTTATTATTGAGGGAATAGGAAATAGTATAGGTAAAATTAAGATAGACTCCCCAGAATCAGTTATCATACTTAAGTGAGAATATTAAAAATAGAATGATGGAAAAAAACACAAATATAGATTGGTCGGATTGTGGTCCAATTACTTTAGTAGTCGTGCAGCCGACTTCTTTTTGTAATCTCAATTGTGATTACTGTTATTTACCCGATCGCCATTTAAAAAATACCCTATCCTTAGATTTAATCGAGCCGATTTTTCAGAGGGTTTTTAGTAGTCGTTTTCTCCAAAATGATTTTACCATTTGCTGGCACGCCGGCGAACCCTTAGCAGTTCCCATCAGTTTTTATGAAAGTGCCTTTGCTAAAATTGCGGAAGTTAGCGAGAAATATAATCAGCAGGGTTACTGTTTTCGTCATTCAGTACAAACTAACGCCACTTATATTAACGATGCTTGGTGTCAATTATTTAAAAAGCATGATGTTTATGTGGGAGTCAGTCTTGATGGACCGGCTTTTATTCACGATATCCACCGGCAAAACCGCAAGGGAACTGGCAGTCATGCTGCTACAATGCGGGGGATTTCTTTCTTGCAAAAACATGAAATTGATGTCAGTATCATCGCTGTTTTAACAGAAGATTCCCTCGACTATCCCGACGAAATTTTTAACTTTTTTTGGGATCATGGTCTTACCGATGTGGCTTTTAATATGGAAGAAACTGAGGGTATTCATTCACAATCTTCCTTAGATAAATTAGGTATTGAACAACGTTATCGCCAGTTTATTGTCAGATTTTGGGAGTTAGTCACGGCCAAACAAGGAGAATTTAAGCTGCGAGAATTTGAATCGATCTGTAGTTTGATTTATACGGATGAACGCTTAGAAAATACCGATATGAATCGACCTTTTATGATTGTCAATTTTGATAATCAAGGTAATTTTTCCACCTTTGATCCGGAATTACTATCGATTAAAACTCAACCCTACGGCGATTTTATCTTTGGTAATGTTTTGACCGATTCTCTGGAATCTATCTGTGAAACCGAGAAATTTAAACAAATTTACGCTGATATGCGCGGTGGAGTCGATTTATGTCGGCAAAACTGCGATTATTTTGGGGTTTGTGGGGGTGGTGCCGGTAGTAACAAATATTGGGAAAATGGCACTTTCAACTCCACAGATACTAAAGCCTGTTTATACCGAATTAAGTGTATCACCGATATCGTTCTCGATCGCCTAGAAAATTTATTAGAAGTTTAAAGATTTTTTTAGCTATCAGTAAACAGTTATCAGTTATCAGTTATCAGTTATCAGTTATCAGTTAAGTAGCTGGTTATAATTAAATTAAAAATGGATTTTAGGTTCGATCCCCCCTGCCCCCCTTGATAAGGGGGGTGCCGATCCCCCCTTAGTCCCCCCTTTAATCCCCCCTTAATAAGGGGGGCATCTGATAATTTTTAACGCCTACCTACTTATCAGTTATCAGTTCACTGATTATTGTTTACTAATAACCTATGAAAAAACTTAATCTAAATACCATTTTTCCAAAGTAATGGCATGGTATTATTCTTCTTCTAAGGTTAATCCTAACGCCTGTAAGCGTTCCGCTAGTCGATCCGCACGTTTTTTTTCTTTATCGGCACGTTTCTTTTCTTTATCAGCGCGTTTCTTTTCTTTATCAGCGCGTTTCTTTTCTTGACGCATTTGAGACTCTAACTCAACAGTTGTTAAAAATTTCTCTCCATCGGGACGATACAATTCTAAACTAGATTTATCCCAGATAAAACGCATACCTAAGCGGGGACTTATCCAGTCATTGATGGGGATAATTTCTCTTAAATTTTCTCCCTGTCTTTGCCAACCTTGTAAACGACAGCGCATCGGGTTATATAAATAGTATTCTTCTACATTATATGTGTCATAAAACTCTAATTTTCGACTCATTTCTGCTTTTGTATTCTTCGGTGATAGAATTTCAAAAACCACTTGAGGAGCGATATTTTCCTCCTGCCATTGACGATAGGAACCCCTTCGTCCTTTGGGACGGCCAAAAGCTACCATGACATTGGGAGCAACCGGTGAAACCAAAGTAGAACGCAGAGGATACCAGAGTAAATCTCCAGCAATAAACACCCTAGGGTCATCGGCAAAGATAATTTCTAAATTCTCCTTAATTTTGACAATCCACTCATATTGTTCGGTATTATCTGCCATCGGTTGACCATCACTATCTGGGAAAAGAAGATCGTCGTCAATATCAAGATAACTAACCATTGTCTTTTAATTTTAATAGATGGTTGTTTTCTGATTGTAGCAAGATAATTATGAATGATGAATTATGAATTATGAATTATGAATTGGGGAGTGGGGAGAATGGGGTAATGGGGGAGTGGGGGAGAGGGGGAGAGGGGAGGAGGGAGAAAAAAGCTGATGGCTGACAAAAGGTCTTAAGCTGCGGTTATATCTAGTAGAGTCTATATTTATCAAAAAGTTAATTGACTAGAATCTATAAAGGCGTTAGGATTGATGGTGACAAATAGTTGTTATTGAGAAGAGGATAAGAACTTGATACAGGCAACCCTGCACCAGTTAAGGGTTTTCGAGGCTACCGCTCGACACAGTAGCTTTACCAAGGCGGCCGAGGAGTTATTTATCACTCAACCTACCGTCTCAACCCAAGTCAAACAACTCACAAAAGCCGTGGGTTTACCGCTATTCGAGCAAATTGGCAAACGTTTATTTTTAACCGAAGCGGGTCAGGAATTACTGTTCACCTGTCAAGAGATTTTTAAGAAATTGGACAACTTTCAAATGAAAGTGGCCGATATTAAGGGAACTAGACAGGGAAAGCTAACTTTAGGCGTAATTACTACCGCTAAATACTTTGTGCCGCGATTACTGGGGGCATTCTGTCAACAGTATCCCGGTATTGACATCGCCCTGCAAGTGACTAATCATCAGAAACTGCAAGAGCGAATGTTAAATAACGAGGATGACCTGTATATTCTCAGTCAACCGCCGGAAGAAGTGGAACTTTGTTCTCAGTCTTTCCTAGAAAATCCCCTAGTGGTGGTGGCGCGACGAGATCATCCATTGGTGGGCCAGAAAAATCTTCCCCTTGAGTGCCTCAACCATCAACCTTTTATTATGCGCGAGTCGGGATCTGGAACCCGCCAAGCGGTACAAAAATTATTTAATCTCCACGATATTAAGGTAAAGGTGCGCTTGGAATTAGGCAGTAACGAGGCGATTAAACAGGCTATTTCTGGGGGTTTGGGAATATCGGTACTATCTAAGCATACTCTCATCTCGGAAGGGGAAAACGGCGAATTAGCCATCCTCGACGTGGAACAGTTTCCAATTCAGCGCAATTGGTACGTTTGTTATCTGGCTGGAAAACAACTTTCCGTGATTGCCGATGCTTTTTTAAAATACCTGCTGGAAGCTAGTCAAACCATCCCCATTCATGCCCCGTTAAAAAATGGTGACAGCTTATTAGTGAGCCATTAAACCTTAAACTTTAATTCAGGATCATTTTTCTTCTTGAGGTGGTTATATGTTCGAGTCCTTCAGCCAGACTATCTGGTTGGTACCTCTTTATGCCCTTGCGGGCGCACTTCTCGCCCTACCCTGGTCTCCCGGTATTATCCGGCAAACCGGCCCGCGACCGGCCGGTTATCTGAACTTGATCATGACCTGCTGGGCTTTTTTGCATAGCCTTTTTGCTTTGCTCGCCGTTTGGGGTCGTCCGCCGCAATCTATAGCATTTAATTGGCTAAATGCCGCAGATTTAAGCATATCTTTAGATGTGCAGATTTCGGCCGTTAATATCGGGGCTTTACTGCTAATTACCGGCTTAAACCTCGCCGCTCAGGTATATGCGATCGCCTATCTAGAAATGGATTGGGGTTGGGCAAGGTTTTATTCTCTCGTCGCCCTCTTTGAAGGGGGTATGTGCGCCCTAGTTATCTGTAATTCGCTATTTTTCAGCTATTGTGTGCTAGAAGTTCTCACCCTCGGCACTTATCTACTGATTGGTTTCTGGTTCAATCAATCTCTGGTGGTAACGGGGGCGCGGGACGCTTTTCTAACCAAACGGATTGGCGATTTAATCCTGTTGATGGGAGTGGTGGCCCTTTTACCCCTGGCGGGAACCTGGAACTTTGACCAATTAGCACAATGGGCGGCTACAGCCAATTTAAACCCCAATGTGGCTAATTTACTCTGTTTAGCCCTGATTGCAGGTCCAATGGGCAAATGCGCTCAATTTCCCCTGCATTTATGGCTAGATGAGGCCATGGAAGGACCGATGCCAGCGACAATTCTGCGGAATACCGTCGTTGTTTCCACTGGCGCTTGGTTATTGGTGAAATTAGAGCCGGTGCTGCAATTATCGCCCTTAACCTTACAGGTGATGATCATTGTTGGTTCTGTCACCGCTATCGGTGCGGGGTTAATTGCGATCGCACAGATCGATGTCAAGCGCTCCCTTTCCTATTCCGTCAGCGCCTACATGGGACTGATTTTTATCGCTGTGGCCACCGGACAAACGGAAACAGCTTTAGTGTTACTCTTTACTTATGCGATCGCTATGTCCCTGTTAGTCATGGTGGTGGGTAACATCGTTTGGAATAATATCAGCCAAGATTTAAGCCAATACGGCGGTTTATGGTCTCGTCGTCCCGTTTCCGGCATTTGTTATCTCGTCGGTGCCGCTAGTTTAGTCGCACTGCCTCCCTTTGGTGGTTTTTGGTCCTTAGCCCGCATGGGCGATCGCCTCGCAGAAGTCAGTGGTTTACTGTTATTAGTGCTATTGTTGGTCAATGCCTTAACTGCCTTTAGTGTCACTAGAGAATTTTGCGTTTTCTTTGGCGGTAAAATCAAACCAATGACCCTGCGCTCTCCAGAAGCTCTTTGGCCCTTAGTTATCCCCATGACTGTGACCATGGGTTTCGCCCTTCATCTGCCGATTTTATTAGCGCAATGGCATTTATTACCAAGTAACTTAAATCTGGGAGTGGCTTTTCTCTTGGTGCTTTCCACTGCTGGGGGCGTAATTCCGGCAGCATATATTTATCTGAATGAAAATATCTCCAAACCGATCGTTTTTCAACCGAAAGCCCTTCAAGATTTCTTTGCTAACGACCTTTATACAGCCAAATTGTATAAAGTTACCATCGTTTTTGTCGTCGGATTAATCTCGCAAATTATTAACTGGATCGATACCTTTCTGGTGGATGGCATCGTTAACCTGGTGGGATTAGCCACGGTTTTTGGTGGTCAGAGTTTGAAATATAACGTCTCGGGCCAGACCCAATTTTACTTTCTGTCGATTATTTTGGGGGTGGCTTTGATTGGTATTATCATCTGCTGGCCCCTACTAGCACAAATTTCTCTAGTTTTCAGTTAAAGATTTGATAACTTAGGCTTTTCTTTAGCATCCCCGGCCCTGACAATAGGACTTGTCCTGATTAATGGAAACAATTACCTATGTTCAATACCTCTCGTCGCCAATTAATCCGTTATGGGGGTGGTTTTTTGGGAACCAGTCTAGCCGCCTCTGTTTTGGGTTCTCAGTTGTCCAAAAGTAACGCCCAAACTGCTGTTAATTCCCAGCCATGGCTAACGGCTCAAAATCAAGGATTGAACCCAGACCAGGCCTTAACTATGCTCATGGAAGGCAATCAACGTTTCTGGGAACGAAGAAAAAAAAGTCCTAACCGCGATCAAGCTCGACTCACAGAAGTGGCCGAAAGTCAAGCCCCTTTTGCGGCAATTTTGGGCTGTGCCGATTCTCGCGTGCCGGCAGAAATCGTTTTTGATCGCGGATTAGGAGATCTATTTGTTTGTCGGGTAGCGGGAAATTTAGCCACTTCCGAAGAAATTGGTAGCCTTGAATTCGGCACGTTGGTGTTAGGAGCCAAGGTAATTGTTGTCCTTGGTCATTCTCGTTGTGGAGCGGTAAAAGCCACCATTGAAGGCGGTCGTTTTCCCGGACAAATCGGTCGTTTAATCGATGGCCTACAGGTGGGAGTTGATCGGGCTGAAAAACAACCCGGTTCTAACAAACTTGAGCGAGCCATTAAATCCAATGTTAACTATCAAGTAGAGAAATTAGGCAAGTCCCCAGTCATGGGTGATTTAGTAGATAAAAAACAATTAAAAATTGTTGGAGCCTACTACGATCTCGATACCGGCAAAGTGAGTTTAATTTAGTCAATTCCAGATTAGTCATCGTGTTGGTTGGCTAATCCTTTTCTCATCCCAGTCATTATAAATTCGATCGATACCAATATGCTCAGTACCCTGCTTTGGTTGCCAATAATTGGAGCAATTATCGTCGGTCTTTTCCCCGATAAATTTGGCCCAGCAAAATTACGTCAAATTACCCTCTTTTTTGTTGCCGCCGTCCTCCTTTGGTCTTTATATCTGCTGACTCAATATAACTTAACCAGTAATGGCTTTCAATTTTCTGAATACCGCGAATGGGCAAAACCAATCGGTTTAAGTTATAACCTCGGAGTCGATGGTTTGTCCTTACCGTTAATTATTTTAAGCTGTTTCTTGACAGGAATAGCTATCTATAGTAGCGAAGAAAAAATAGAGCGTCCCCGACTTTATTACATCCTAATCCTCCTGATTAACGCCGGGGTTTCTGGGGCATTAATGGCCAAAAACCTGCTGCTGTTCATCGTTTTCTATGAACTAGAATTAATCCCCTTTTATCTGATGATTGCTATCTGGGGAGGCGAAAAACGTGGCTATGCTTCGATTAAATTCCTTCTCTACACTGCTGTCTCTGGGTTATTAGTCCTAGCGGCATTTTTAGGCATAGGTTTCCTCAACGGTGGTACTTTTGACTACTCCTCCCTCTCCACCGCCGATTTCTCCCAAAAAACCCAATTACTGCTCTTAACTCTGCTGTTAGTGGGATTTGGCATCAAAATCCCCCTCGTACCTCTCCATACTTGGCTACCGGATGCCTATACGGAAGCTTCCCCCGCTACAGCAATTTTATTAGGTGGTATCCTCGCTAAACTCGGTACTTATGGCTTAGTTCGCTTTGGTCTGCAATTATTCCCGGAAACTTGGTCTTTAATCGCCCCCGGACTGGCAATTGTCGGCGTTATTAGCGTTATTTACGGTGCTTTGAGCGCTATTGCCCAAAAAGACATTAAACGCATGGTGGCCTACAGTTCGATCGGTCACATGGGCTATATACTGGTAGCAGCCGCCGCCGGCACGGGTTTAAGCGTCCTTGGTGCCGTCGCGCAAATGATTAGCCATGGTCTCATTCTCGCCCTCTTATTCTATCTGGTGGGCATCGTCGAACGCAAAGCCGGAACTAGAGATTTAGACGTTTTAAACGGTTTAATGAACCCAATTCGCGGTTTACCCCTGGTTAGCGCCCTATTAATTCTCGCCGGTATGGCCAGCGCTGGGATCCCCGGATTAGTGGGATTTGTGGCGGAATTTATCGTTTTTCAGGGTAGTTTCTCCCGTTTTCCCGTGCAGACGGTTCTCTGTATCATCGCTTCCGGTTTAACGGCGGTTTACTTTGTTATCCTGCTTAATCGCACCTGTTTTGGTAAATTGGATAATAAACTTGCCTACTATCCCAAAGTCCTGAAATCGGAAACTATACCCGCTTTTGTCTTAATGGTATTAATCGTCTTTTTAGGTATTCAACCCAATTATTTAGTCCGTTGGATTGAACCCACCACTAACTCGATGGTTGCCAGCTTATCGGGAGAAGCAAAACCTAGTTTTGTCTTCAAAAAATCTCCGCAAAAGTCCTCAAAAACCAACTGGTTGAATCGTGGTAAATTTTTGAGTAATAGTTAGTTATCCCTTGCTGTTTCCGAATTATTGTAACCGCTGCTAATTACTTTACCTAAAACTATGACTGGGACATTAATCAAAGCCAAAATTCCCCCTTCTAATCACGAATTCGCCGACATTATCCATCGTTTAGAAGCGGGTGGATCCATGTTGCCGGATACTCCCGAAAACCTGATGCAAATTATCGGCATTTATAAAGCTTATGCCGTGCCGATGGATTTTTATTGGCGAGATCTGCTCTATATTGCCGAACGAGTTTTCCTCGATCCTTTGCCCTTTTTTAAATATTTTCTACCCCAAGAATACCTAGACCTACAAAATCATTACGCTGGCGATAATGCCGATTTACGCATCTGGCGCGGTACGGGTTCCGCTCACCCTGAATTGTTAGAATTCATGGATAAAGGTAAAACCAGAAAAATGCCCAGATTAATCCATCACCTCTGGCATGACCGCGTTAATATGGAATTTGCTGAAGCTTGTATGCAAGCTATGTTGTGGCATGGCCGCGATATGGGTTGGGGTTTATTTGATGCCTATCTTGATTCAGAAGAATATCGCCAAAATGCCGACCGCGCTATTAAGGCCTATTTCAAGAAAAACCCGGTGATGATGAAACTTTATGACCTGTTCCCCGATATGTTTTTGGAACAGGTGCGGATGATGTCCTACTACTCCAATTTAGGACTATTCTGGGAAGTGATGGCCCCGGTATTTTTCGAGATGTCTGATATCTACGATGAAGGAGGGTTTAAAGGTGTTCCTGATGCCATGAATTTCCTCGTTAATGGTATTTTTGCCATCGCTGGCCGGCCGATTTATCATCACGTTTATATTGATGGTCAATGCTACGAAATTATCCCCAAATCAAAGGCTTTTACTTGGCTTTATGAAGCAGCTTTACCCTATGTAGAAGCGGTCTTTTATCGTACTGCTCCCTTCCGGGGTACAAAGTCCTATAATGCCCAAGCAAAACAGGTTCCTGACGAACAAAAAGACTTTCACTATGGCATTCTTTATGCGGATGTTTTCCCCGTGGGTACTGCGGGAATTCCGCCGACGTTGTTAATGGATGATATGTATCATTTTTTACCACAATATCTGATTGATTACTATCAGCAAAACTGCCGGGGGGAAGACGATATTTTGATTCAATTGGGGATTAGTTTCCAGCGCTCGATGTATAATGTTACTTCAGCAGTTATTCAAGCTCTACGCACTGCTTTACTCTATCCCCTCGACGATCCTAATCCCAAACATTTACTGAAAAATCGTCAATTCTTTGAGGCACAAATGGACAGATTTAAACGTCCCGAAGCGCGTCTTAGAGATATCCAAAGTCCTAATTATCGTTAAGGTTTTTGGGTTATTTTTCTGGTGGGTTTATCGCCCACCTTTTTTGATTATGAGATAACCGAACCCCAAGTCATACTAATACTAAATCCCTTGAGTAACCCACAGAAAACGGGTTTTTCCGAGAAACTCGTTTTCTACTCGAGGGAATAAATAATCAGTATTTAATAGCCAGATTTAGTATTAAGTACCTAAGCAAAATTAATTACACATTTCGATAAAGCTTTTGCCTCTTGCCTTCGTTAAAACCACCCACTTAATAGGATAGTTACAGAACGTAAAAATTGGCTAATTCAGGAGTTATTATTATGCTAGACCAAATGATGAAGATGTTAGAAGGGCAACAAATAGGCCCCTATCGTCTTAATAAATTTCTCGGTGCGGGTGGTTTTGGTGGTGTATTTCATGCTAGTGAAATGGTCAGAAATACATCGGTCAAAGAAGTTGCCATTAAAGTTATCCCCGAAAGTAGCGATGATAAATTAATTGAGTTAACAAATTCCAGAAAGTTAGAACATCCTAATTTAATTAAGAGTTATGCGGTGGGGGAATTTACTTTTCTCAAGACAGAGATGCTTTATTTAGTGATGGAATTGGCACAGGGTAGCCTAGAAAATCACATTGCCAAAGGCAGTTTGTCAGCGGATGAGATTAAAAATATTACTGCTCAAGTCGCCCAGGGCTTAAATTATCTTCATCGACAAAATAAAGTCCATCGAGATTTAAAACCGGGTAATATCCTCAAGGTTAATCAACAATACAAGTTAGCAGATTTTGGCTTAATTAGAACCTTAAATAACAAAAGCCACACTCAAACAGTCCACAATACCGGTACAATTATTTATATGCCTCCCGAAGCCTTTAGGGGTGATATTTCCTCAGCTTGGGATCTGTGGTCATTGGGTATTATGTTAATCCAAATGACCACTAATCAACTTCCCTATAAGTTCAATAATGACAATAATCAATTAATGGTAAAGGTGATAAATTGTGAGCTACAAATCCCTAGTTTACCGAAAGAGTTTAAACCGATTATTGAAGGGTGTTTGCAAAAAGATAGAAAACAAAGATGGACTGCACAACAGGTTTTAAATGCCTTACAACCTCTGGGATGGACTTCTCCCCCGTCACCTCCACCAGCACCGGCAGCAGTCAAAAAGCCTGTTTCACCAATACCCCTAATTGCTTCACCCACTCCATTTACCGAAAAAATATCCAATCGAGTCACACTAGAGATGGTGAGCTTACCAGCAGGTGAATTTCTTATGGGATCCCCTGACAGTGATCCCAATGCTGAAAGTTATGAAAAGCCTCCACACCAAGTTAAAGTCAACAGTTTTGCGATTGGGAAATATCCAGTGACTCAGGCACAATATCAAGCAGTAATGGGAACCAATCCCTCTCATTTTAAAAACAACTCTTGGTTTAAAAACAATCTGCAAAATCCAGTAGAAAGGGTTAGTTGGAACGATGCTCAAGCCTTTTGTCAGAAATTGAGTCAAATAACCGGGAAAACCTATCGCCTCCCCACAGAAGCGGAATGGGAATATGCCTGTCGTGCGGGGACTACTACTCGCTTTTATTTCGGTGATGATGCCAATCAGTTAGGAGATTACGCTTGGTATAAAGGAAATTCTCAGAATACAACTCATCCTGTAGGCCAGAAAAGGCCCAATGCTTGGGGACTGTATGACATGAGTGGCAATGTTTGGGAGTGGTGCGAAGACGATTGGCATAGTAGCTATATCGGAGCGCCGACGGATGGCAGTGCTTGGATAAAAAATAATAATGATAATGATTATCGCATATTGCGGGGCGGTTCTTGGTACTTCAATCCGGCTTACTGCCGTTCCGCTTACCGCGTCAGCAGCCTCCGCCGCGGCTACGACAGCGGCTACGTCGGTTTTCGGGTGGTGTGCGGTGCTGGGAGGACTCTGTAACCCTTTTTCCCTTTTTACCCTTTTTCTCTTTTTCCCGCCGCTAGGCGGGTCGATTATTCAGCCAAACCTAGATAAAGAGTGAGAAACAAACTAAACCCCCACCCCAAGAATCGGTACAAGGAAGCTTTTTTCGACAAAATTTACCGCCAACTAAGTAGAACATGAAAATTGACGAATTACTCAAAAACAAACGGGAAAAAATCATTGCTATTGCCGCTAAACACGGCGCAAATAACGTGCGAATCTTTGGTTCTGTTGCACGGGGAGAAGCTGACGAAAAAAGCGATATTGATTTATTAATTGATTATTGTAGCGAACGTCGGAGTCCCTGGTTTCCCTTGCCGTTAATTCGAGAACTGGAAGACTTGTTAGGCTGCAAAGTTGATATTGTTACCGAACAGGGACTTAAAGATAGAATCAGAGAGCGCGTACTTAAAGAAGCAATACCACTATGAGAGATGATAGCGAACGCTTGCGGGATATTTTAGAAGCAATTGAGCGTTTAGAAAAGTATGCTCGCCAGGGAAAAACCGTGTTTGAACAACAAGAATTAATTCAAACTTGGATTGTCTATCATTTACAAATTATTGGTGAAGCAGCTAGAGCAACTTCTCAAGAATTTAAAGCAATATATCCCGAAGTTCCTTGGCGAGATGCCAGCGATCTAAGAAACTTAACTATTAATGAATATTTTTGTATTAATCTAGAGATTATTTGGGATATTGTTGAAAATGATATTCCTCATCTAAAAGGACAAATCGAAGCTATTTTACAGGAATTTATTTGACGAAACCCAACCCAATTACTTAAATTTCGGGTTTCACTATCGTTCAACCCCACCTACTTTATTCTTCGATTTACTTGATGGCTACCGGCAAAAGATAGCCACCAGCAATTATATTAATTTATCAAAGTTTGAACTTTTCCTATTCCCCTTGAGTTGCTTGTCTAACCTGTTCGATCTCTAATTCTAAAGCTTGTGCTATCTGTTCAAAGTTTAATCCTAAGGCCAATAAGCGAGGAATAGAGGCTAATTTTGCCGCTAATTCGCCTTCTTGTCGGCCTTCCTCTCTACCTTCCTCTCTACCTTCCTCTCTACCTTCCTCTCTACCTTCCTCTAAAGCTTCCTGATACACTTTAGTTTGTTTTAAATCACTTAAACTAAACATCGCTTCTATCTCCTTTCTACTGACTTGGGGTAACTTATAAACCAAAATTGTCTCTATCAATTCTAAAAGT
>NZ_JADBTB010000089.1:0-50146 GCF_020246405.1 Microcystis sp. M083S1 | reverse complement strand
TGACTTCGTTTCTCAGGAATTGAGAGCGGCGGAAGACCCGGAATTTGAAACCTTCTACACTAAAAATATTCTGCTTAACGAAGGTCTGAGAGCTTGGATGGCTCCCCAAGACCAACCCCACGAAAACTTTATCTTCCCTGAAGAAGTATTACCTCGCGGTAACGCTCTCTAAGGATGGCAAGAAAATTTACCGAATAGGGGGAAGGGTGAAGTTAAATCACCCTTCTTTTTTGTTGATTAACGCATCTCAAGCAACTACTACTCATTTTCTGGATACCCATGTAGGATAAACTAGAGAATTTCTTGGAGATTAAGACAATGTTTCGCCAAATTTTATTATCTAGTCTCGGTTTGTTGCTAATTTATCCCCTAGGGAGCGAGCCAGCAGCGGCCAGAACCATGAGAATTAATTGTGAAAGTCAAAGCGGTCGCACTACTCGCTGTCCCGTCAATGCTCGATGGGCCCAGGTGAGATTAACCCGCACTCGCTCCGCTGCTCCCTGTGAGGGTAATTGGGATTTCCAAAACGGCAATATTGTGGTCAGAAATGGTTGTCGGGGCGAGTTTGAGGTACGCATGGACGACCATCACGGTAATGTTGGTGGCGGTTGGGAAGGTAATGTTTATGAAGAATTTCGCCTCCCCAATATCGGTCGTTTTGTCGTTGATCGCCGCAGTTATTATGATAGTGGCAGAATTAGAGAATTTGATGCGATCGTTAATGGCAGTCGCGAGCGTTGGTGGGTTAATTGTCGTGGCGGCGAACTCGGCAGCGGTAGTCGTCGCATCCGCTCATCCCGAGAAATCGATCGAGTAGTGGACTTTGTTTGTGAGGATCGGGGTTAAATATAGAAACCAAAACTCTATCTAAAACCTTGTAAAGTTACTTATTTATATAGCTAGATAGCTAAAATGAGTAACTTTTGCCGAAGATAGATTTTAAGAACGCTATCAGGTAAGCTAAGATGCACTTTAACCGCCTATCCTTAGATTACCTGAATTTCTCCCAATCTCTTGACTTGCCTCGAATAGTGGCTTGAGAAAACTAAAATCCTTAAGATAGCTGCTGTAAGAAACCCGTTTTCTTGATCTGCTGCTACAATTCAAGTAGATTGGAGGAAAATATATGGAGCCGGCAAACACCTTAGATGCTCTAATGCTCAAAACCATCATCAAGGAAAGCGTCCGCGAAGTTATGCGGGAAGAATGGTTTAAATTCTTCGAGATGCTGATTCCCTATGTTGATGATATAGAACAAGCTGACATAGAAGCAACCTTTAATCCTGTTGATTACAAAGACGACGGCTTCGTTGATATTACAGGCTGGTTTAATCGTGAAGATCAGGATCAGTAGATCAGCCAATAAATTTTTGGAGAAACTAGATGCCAATAGCCGAAAATCTGTTTTGACTAAAATTGGTATTCTCAAAACCTGCCTTGAAACTCAAAACGTTTATCCCCCTGAAGAACTTGATATCAAAAAACTTAAAGGTGAGTTAAAAGGATTCTCCAGAATTCGTGTTGGCAAAATGCGAGTTATTTTTGAAATCGGCAAGGAGACAGACGAAATCTTTATTTATGAGATTAACTTTAGAGGCAATATTTACGATTAATTAAGCGATTAGCAACGTTCGGATTTACCAATTATTTTCGATACTTCTTTCCGCAGCCATCTAACTTTCATGAGTTAATTTAGCAAATACTGCTTCTTCTTTGTTAGCAAAGTCTCCAGCTTCGACTGGGGCCACTGCTTTCTTAATTTTCTCGCCAGCAGCCAGAATAATCACCCGATCTTGACGATTACTAGACTTCTGACATAATTAACTTTTGAGAGTTCAAAAATGGGAAAAATAGGGATGAAGTTGCCTAAAATATCTTTATACTTAGTTCTCCTGACTACTGACTACTGACTACTGGCTCCTCTCTCTGAGGATTACCGGTCACTGATTACTGATTACTGATTAGAGAATACCCGCATTAGAAAGACCGAGAACCAGTCCCGCACCGAGAATATGGCCAAAACTCATGGTAGCCAATAATTCCGGCAGACCGAAGCTTTTTTTCGAGGCTAACTGCGGCAAGGGTAAAGCAGGGCCGGCCCCAGTATTTTGGATAGCAAAATAACCGATAACGAAGGCTACTAGGTTAGCTAACGTCATGGTAATGCCGACGGATAAATTCCAGGGAATGGTTTGAGCAGTGGCTAAAAGTAAGGTGGAAGGGATCATTTGCGCTCCAGTCTTGATAAGATTTTGTTAATCACAGGGAATTATAAAAAGCTCTTGACCCGAAACTGCTTTTTGTTTGAATACTTAACAGTTTTTGTAACGTTTTGTGAATAAGATTAAATGCGAATTAAAATTTGCGGCATTACCCAACCGGACCAAGGACGAGCGATCGCCAATTTAGGAGCTACGGCCTTAGGTTTTATCCTCGTACCGAGTTCGCCTCGTTACGTCAACATCGAGCAAATTAATGCTATTACCGCCGCAATACCCGACAAAATTGATTTTATCGGGGTTTTTGCCGACGAGCAACCGGAAATTATTCAGCAAATAATTATTAAAACCCCCTTGACAAGTGTGCAGTTACATGGTATGGAATCTCCCGAATATTGCCAAAGGTTGCGGCAATTATTACCCGACCGGGAAATTATCAAAGCTTTGCGGATCAAAGACAGAGAAAGTTGGGAAAAGTCGGCAATTTACTTCAATAGCGTCGATACTTTACTTTTAGATGCCTACCATCCCCAATTGCTCGGCGGTACGGGACATACCTTAGACTGGCAAGCCTTAGCCAGTTTTTCGCCCCCCTTGCCCTGGTTTCTGGCCGGAGGACTCAACCCCGATAATATTAGTGAAGCTTTAACTCGGCTGCACCCCCAGGGTATTGATGTCTCTAGCGGCGTTGAGCGATCGCCTGGTGATAAAGACATCAAAAAAGTCGCCCTCTTGTTAGAGCGACTGCAAACATTCAGTGATCAGTGATCAGTTAGAAGGTTTTGGGTGTTGGGGTTTTAGTTGAATTCCCCCATTTCCCTGACTAGAAGAAATTGGGTTTATGACGGATCAGGTTAAGATACTCCTCGCGGGTTTTCTGCTCGTCTTGGAAGACTCCTAACATGGCGCTGGTGACAGTCCAGGATCCCGGTTTCTGCACCCCGCGCATTACCATGCACATATGAGTTGCTTCCATGACTACCGCAACCCCTTGGGGGTCGAGAATTTCTTGAATCGCTTCGGCAATCTGACGGGTGAGGCGCTCTTGCACCTGTAAACGACGGGAATACATTTCCACAATGCGGGCCAATTTACTTAATCCGACCACCTTTTGGTTAGGAATATAGGCAACGTGGGCCCGACCCATGAAGGGTAACATATGATGTTCACAGAGACTAAAGAAGTCAATATCGCGCACTAATACCATCTCATTATGACCTTCATCGAAGATCGCACCATTAACGAGGGTTTCCAGGGATTGTTGATAGCCTTGGGTGAGAAACTGCATCGCTTCGGCCACCCGTTTGGGGGTTTTTAATAAACCTTCTCTTTCGGGATCTTCCCCCACCGAGATCAGGATATTTCTGACCGCATCCATCATCTGTTCTTTGTTTTCGTCGGAAGTTGGATGAATTTGAGCGGTTTTGCCATTGTGGGTGTTGCGATCAGGGCGACTGGTTACGCGTGCTTGGATAGCGTCGGTTAGATTACCGTTTAAACCGTTAGAAGAAGCTATGGTCATAATGAGGATGCCTGTAGGCGAATTGATTGATAAATAGGAGTATTTTGGGTTATAATGCCCCCGCACTGGGCATAATGGTCATCGTTTCCACTACGGCCTGTTTGGGCAGTAACACCGCTTGCAGAATGGCCTGAGCGATGATATCCGGGGTTAACATGGCCGAGCGATCGAAATCTGCTTTGACGCTATCGCTGTCCCAGATGGGAGTATTGACAGCCCCGGGGGTGATAATCGTGACGCGAATGGCGTTAGCCCGCTCCTCGAGGGCTAAAATGCGAGAAAATGCCACTAATCCCGCTTTGCTGACACTATAGGCCCCCCAATCGGGGAAAAAATTATCGGCGGCGATCGAGGAAACATTAACGATCATGCCTCCCCCCTGTTGACGCATGGCAGGTAAAATTCCTTGCACACACTGATAAACGCTGGTTAAATTCAGATCGATCACCCGCTGCCAGTCTGACAAAGGTGTGTCGGCCAAGGGATTTGTGTAACCCATGCCGGCATTATTGATCAGAATGTCGATCGGTCCGGATTCTTGGGCGATTTTAGCGATACTAGGAGCTACTTCCGGGATATCCGCCAAATCTAAGGGGTAAGCTTGGGCTGATACGCCTAAATCTGCCGCCATTCCCGCCACGGTTGCCAATTTTTGCCGATCACGACCGATTAAAACCAGATTAATTCCCGCCTTGGCGAAAGCGAGGGCGGTTTCTTTGCCGATGCCGCTGCCGGCTCCGGTGATCAGCGCTCGCTGTTGACGAATAACAGAGTTCATGGTATAGTCTGAAGTCTCTTAATTCTGGGTAGTTAGGTCAAAATTTTGGCGGTCAGGGGAACCCTAGAAAAGTTTAAGGGAGTTGAGTTGAATCTGAGCAATTTGTCTCGCACCAAAATTGCCGCGTCCACCCAGGACGGGGGGAAGCATTGACTATCAAGTAGGTTCAAGATTAAGAATCGTTACAAAATTTTACCTAGCCAATTATAGCACTGTTAAGTCAGGGATCACTAATTTTTGTGTATATTCAGATAGATATCTAACCAGGGAGAGAAAAAAGCGGCCTGGTGGGCGAGAATTCTTGAGGCTGTCTTGGTCGAAAACTCCCTCTCCCGGCGCTCAAAACTACTCACCAGAGGAGATGACGGCACTGGGTTGAGTGCGATTGACAATCACCACTCGATCGCCGATAACGGGACTTCTAGCGAGGAGAATTCCCTCGTTATCCTTCATTTCCAAGCGGCGAAAATCGAGACTTTGGCAACGTTGAAAAACCGAATTAGCCAATTTATCCTGTTGTGATGCCTCCAGGCTATACCAATTATTGCCCAAAATAACTACTAGACGACTGGCCAAAAAATCTGCCTCTACGGTAGAAATAATCCCGACGGGATAACGAGTAGTTAAATCGGTAATTTCCTCTTGAATAGCTGCGACTAAACTTTGTTCGGGAGTTAATCGGGGTTTTGCTTTAGTAATCGGGACGGGAATCGGTGCCTCTGGTGCGGTTAATTCTGGGGGAGTTTCGATAATTTCCCCGGCTGCCGGTGGGGGACTAGGGATAACTTCGGGCATATTTTCGGCAATTTCCGCCGGATTTTTCGGTAAACTGATGACGGCTAATAAGAGGATAGTGACTAAACTTCCTGTTAACAAACCGGTGATTAACCAATCGGGAATTTTTTCGCTAATTCCCCCGGGTAAAAGTCGGCGAATTTTGTTCAAAATTGCCGTCCACCACCCTTCCACCTGCTCGAAATCTGGTAAAATATCGTCGATTCCCTCGACTGCTTCGATGGGAGAATCTGGGGTTAAACTTTGCTCAACTCCTGCAAATTCGTCTGGTTTTAAAGCAGCGGCTAACTGTTGCGTTGAGTTAAGAAGATTATCAACAGCAACTTTTGGGGGTAACACTGTCCCCGTTCCCGTGTTAAGTTGGGAAACGATCAAATTTAACTGCTCGATCGCCTCTTGTAGTCGGATCACCGTTTCTGCTTGGCTGAAATTCTCTCGCTCGTTTGGTTGAGTCATAATCTTTCTTAACCCGCTGCCATTCTTTTTCAAAATATCATTCTATGCGCCGTTTTCTCGGTTTTTTAACCAGTATTTTCCTTGTCTTCCTGACTGCTTGTGGTAGTGTCGCTCCCCCGCAAGAATTTGCCCCTGACGGAGAAATCGTCGCCAAAGCCCTTTTATTACAATTTCGTCACACATCCGATCGCCTTAGTCAATCTTTACAGATCGAGGAGCCGCAGGTAAAAATTGCTAAAATTAATGTCACCAGTCTGGAACCGATTTATGTGGGCAAGTTACCCGCTTATCACTTGCAGGGGGATTACGATCTAACTCTGCGATTGCCCCATCAAAAAGATACCAAACAACACAACAATTTTGATCTTTATTTACAAAGACAGATCGAGGGTAAAACTTGGCGTTTACTGGAAGAAGTTGCCTCACAATGGCGCAGCTATTTAGTCAAATAACCAGAAAAAGCCAGGGGGTTTTGCTAAGTAGCTGGTTATAATTAAATTGAAGATAGATTTTGGGTTCGATCCCCCCTGCCCCCCTTGATAAGGGGGGTGCCGATAGGCGGGGGGATCTACCCTTGATAAGGGGGGTGCCGATAGGCGGGGGGATCTACCTTAGCAATGACAATCCTCAAAGGGAAAATTTAGCGATTATGATTACCTGTCCTCGTTGTCAGCAGAAGGTCGATAGTCAAGCCTTGCAATGTCCCTACTGTGCTAATATTTTAAAGGCCTATGGTCATCCCGGCATGACCCTGCATCAAGCTGTCACGGGCGAGTTTTTATGTCAAACTTGTCTCTACCATGGCGATGATAGCTGTAATTTTCCCCAACGTCCCTACGCTACCAGCTGCACTTTATACAAAAATAGCCAAATAATAGCCGAAAAAATTCCTCCTCTCCCTCTCCCTAGGGTTTTTAAAAATTGGTGTCTCAGGAATAAGGGATTATTGCTATTATTAACCCTGATTTTGGGCAGTATTGCCCTGGCTTTTATAAACTCACGTCGTTAATTTTCTTGCTGGCGATCAAGCCTTGATATAAATCTAGATCGAACCAGAAAGTTGTGCCAATTCCCACTTCACTAATCAAATTAATTTGACTATAGTGTTTTTCAATAATATTTTTGACGATCGATAATCCTAATCCCGTCCCTTCTAGAGTATGAACGCGATTTTCTACCCGATAGAATCGATCAAATATGGCACTTTGATCCTCGGCATCAATGCCAATACCAGTATCGGATACTTCCACGCGAATTTTGGGAGTTTCTTGGGGATTATCTCTGCTTATTTTATAGGCACGAATCACCACTTTACCGCCGGCAGGAGTAAATTTTAGGGAGTTACCGACTAGATTAGTTAATACCTGTAAAAGTAGATCATAATGACCTAAAATTGGTAGTAAATTGGCTTCAATTTCCGAGCTTAATTCTAGTCCTTTATCCCTAGCATTGAGTTGATAGGTTCTTAGGGTTTGTTCGATTAATTGTCCGATATCGAGCGCATCTAAGTTATAGTTACGCGAGGATTCTAACCGAGAAAGATCGAGAACATCATTAACTAAACGAGTTAAGCGATCGGTTTCATGATTGGCGGTTTCTAAAAACTCTCTTTTTTCTGTATCGCTGAGATCCTCACCAAATTCTGTCAGGGTTTCAATAAAAGATTTGATGTTAAATAAAGGGGTTCTTAACTCATGGGAAACATTGCTGATAAATTGACTTTTTGCCTCATTTAATTCTGTTTCTCTAGTGATATCCTGTAGCGTCATGGCAATTCCCCGGACATTCTCCCGATGCTGATCGAATACCTGAGTTAACAAAAGGCGAATTGTCCGGGGTTTCGGGTTAGTTAAAGATAATCTAAATTCTGCTGGGGAATAGTTATTATTTTCCTGATCAGTAACAGCATTTTTCTGATTTTGATTAGCCGATTCTTCTGGCTGGAGGGTTTCTCCTGCCGCAATTTGATAGAGAGGTTTAGTTAGTCTAACCGTTAACTCCGAAGGAAAAAGATGTAGAACATTTTGACCGATAATTTCCCGATCTTCCCAGCCAAATATCTCCCGAGCTGCGGGATTAATTAATAATAATTGAAAATTAGTATCTAAGAGAATTGCTCCATCAGCAATAGTGGACATTAACGTATCTAATTTGGCTTTTTCGGCGGTCATTTCTTCGATATTTTGTTCTTCGTATCGTTCTAACTTTTCCGCCATTTCATTAAAACTGAGAATTAATTCTCCTAACTCTCCTCCCAGGGGTAAATCAACGCGCTGCTTAAAATTTCCCGCTGCAATATTTTTGACCCCGACTAATAACTCCTTGATCGGTTTGGTGATAGTTAAAGCATTAAAAACCGCCCCGAGAATCACCATAGCCCAGATCGAGACAAAAACGGCAATAGTCACATCACGGGTTAGATTAGAAGAAGCCACCACAATAGCGTTAGGATTGATCCCGATCGCTAATACTCCCAAATATTTGCCTTCATGATTTAAGGGAACAAAGACATCGGTGACTTCACCGTCGGGGGTTTTATGCTGACGGACGAGGGGAGTTTCCCCATTTTCGCCATAATTTTCCGGTAATTGAATGCGACGCTCGATCGTCAGGGAGTTCTTAACTTCGGCGGTAGAATAGGGAATGCCGAAAAATATTTCACCCTCCTCGTTAGCGTAGATCAAATAACGCACACTGGAGGTACTACTATAAAAACGGGCTGAAAAACGGGCTAAATCGGTTAAATTGTCCTCAGCAATCAGAGGGGAGACATTAGCGGCTAATAACAGCCCTAAATCCCGGCCAAAACGGGTATCATTGAGACGGACATCCTGCTGGATCGTGTTAACCGCCCAAAAGGTTAAACCACTCATCAACAAAGAAACGGCTAAAGTAGCCGCGGCCATTAATTTAGTTTGGAGGGTGAATTCAGACCACCAACGGGCGATCGCTTCTCGGAGAATGGGCAGAAAATTAAACACGGTTAGGGAGGATTAATCGGTGTTCTTGAGGAGTCTATCGCTCAAATCGCGGGTTAACACGATCATCTTAACTCATTATTAAGCTGGTAGCGGTTAAGCTGGCAGTAATCTCACCTAAGTCTCCGAGAAAGTCAAGAAATGTCCAAAAGCGCCAAGAGTTCTAATTTTAGCTACCCCCGGTACCTCTGTGGTGTAAATGCTGAACACACCTAAATTTTGCCGTTGACTAGAGGTTTCGATCGCTGGTTTTAAGATTTGATTTTTGATCACATTTCTGGCTGCCACTGGTAAAGAATCGATCGAGTCACAGAGACTGATTTTTTCGCAAGCGATTTTGTCGGCATGAGCGAGAAGTTTTTCCGAGGCGTATTCGCTGTAAAGTTCTTGGGGTGGATTGGTAAATCCCATAATCCCCGCTACCACCCCCAATGCGATCGCTCCCTTGAAGAAATTACCCCCCATAGCTACTTAGCTCCTTGATTTTGTCTTCTCCACTCTATTTTGACAAGACATTTTCGATCCGGCTAGGGGGCAGTGTTAATTTCTTAAACCAATACCGGGTGCATAGCACTCTAGTACATTTCCCGTGAGACTGCAACTAATTAACAGATAATCGCAGTGAGAACAGGCGGTGCTAACGAGATGGTGTTCTAAAATATGCTGTCTTTCGGCAAAATTTCCACAATTAGGACAGCGTACTTGTTGCAGGGTGATCATAGCAAACCTCGTTAATTAGTTATCTTTTGTATATAAAGCTAGTTTTTCTTGATCCCAATCGGTTTAAGCCTATTTTTTCCTTGATCCCCATTATGGAGTCGCTAATCTGATCTGGCTAGTAATTTTTACTAAACTTTGCAATTTTTCTTGAAAAATTTAATAATTTCTTTCTAGGGTTTTTTACCGTGATCGGATATGTGTCGGTAATTTTGGGGAAGAGAAAACCAGAAAATGAACTCTTAAACTGCCGATCCCTTACTGCTATAATTACGGCTGATATTATTGATTATCCTATGAAGTATGCTCTGGTTCACGAGTGGTTAACCCCAAAGGCGACGGGGGGATCGGAATTAGTGGTTAAGGAGATTTTACAATGTCTAGAGGCGGATTTATACGCTTTGGTCGATTTTGAGTCCACTAATCCCGATAGTTATCTCTATGGTCGCTCGATCGGGACAACTTTTCTGCAAAACTTCCCGAAAGCGAGAAATGGCGTACAAAAATACTTACCTTTTCTTCCCCTGGCGATCGAGCAGTTAAATTTAGAGGATTATGATGTGATTTTATCCTCCTCCCATTGTGTGGCTAAAGGGGTGTTAATTCGACCGGATCAGGTGCACATTTGTTATTGTCACACTCCGATGCGTTATGCTTGGGATTTAACTTTTGACTATCTGGCTAATAGTAAGTTAGGACAGGGATTACCCGGTATTTTCACCCGTTATCTCTTGCATGGGTTGCGTCAGTGGGATGTGATTTCTGCTAATCGTGTGGACTATTTTCTGGCTAATTCCCACCACACCGCTAGACGAATTTGGCGCTGTTATCGACGGGAGGCAAAAGTTATTTATCCTCCCGTACAAATCGAGCGTTTTCCCTACCAAGAGAAAAAAGAAGATTTTTATTTAGTAGTCTCTCGTTTGGTTAGTTATAAAAAAGTCCCTTTAATTGTGGAAGCGTTTAATCAATTGGGATTACCCCTAGTGGTTATTGGAGATGGTCCACAAATGGCTTTAATTCGACAGTTAGCCAAGGATAATATTCAGATTTTAGGGGCAGTATCCGATCAAATGGTAGCAGAATATATGTCGAAAGCAAAAGCGTTTATTTATGCTGCTTGTGAGGATTTTGGTATTGCTTTAGTGGAAGCGCAAGCTTGTGGTACTCCCGTGATTGGATTTGCTGCCGGAGGTGCTTTAGAAACCGTGCGAGATCTGCGGGAAAATTCTCCCCAGGGAACAGGATTACTTTTTGGGGAACAAAATCCCCAATCCTTGCAGGAAGCGGTTAAATATTTTGTCGATCATGCGGATAAAATTGACCCAGAAAATTGTCGGCAACAGGCTAATAGATTTACTCCTGAAATCTTTCAAAGTAACTATAGTTTATTTGTCGAGGAACATTCAATATCTAAAAATTATTGCTAACTTTAATTAGAGCAGTTATCCTAATGGTGAGCTAGGAAGTTTTCGTTTTAGGGAGTCGGTCATCGATCGTTGATAAAAAATTAGGTTATACAATATTTTGATGAGAAACGCTGTAAAAGAGGGCGAATGCAATTCGCCCCTACAATATTTTGATGAGAAACGTTGTATTTCCTCAATGGTGGGAGTGCATCACCTGCGCTCAAAATGTAATATTATGGATATTTCTCTAACGTGGAGATCTAGCCAACGCTGATAGCTTACCGTGGTGATTGTGATGACAGAAAAGCGAGGATTATAGCCGTGCCTTGGAATCGAGTTAATCAATGGGTAGAAAGACGCTCTTTAGTGGCCTTAGAATCAGCTTATCAGAGAGCGCTGAAAATTAAAGCGATCGAAGATAAACATTTTGGGGGACAAAAAATTTCCCCGGCTGCCGTGGGAGGAAAAAGTGTTTATGATTACTTTCAAAGTACCCTAGAGCGAGAATTATTACAGATACGTTTCGATTTAACTCAAGTGCGTCTGGGTAATTTTCTTAACCCGCAAACTAACCCAGAAAATAATAACATCCTAGAGACTTTAAAGGCGATCGAGGATATTATCGGTAAATATCGCCTAGATTTAGGGGAATTGCTGCCCCCATTACCGAATAATCAAACCCCAAATCTGCCTAATACCAATCTCACCAGTGATAAACCCAGGGATAAAGATAACCAGATAATTTCTCCTGCAACCAGTAATAAATTTTTTAACTTCCAGCAAGAATTAACCCCAGAATACGAACAAACCGTTATTAAACAACTCCGTACCCTGCGACAACAACAACGGATTGCTATCCGTTTTATCCTGATTATTATTTTAGTTCCTCTCTCGGTGCAGTTTATTAGTAAAAACTTCGTTTTTAGCCCTGTCTTAAACTATTTTGGTGTGGATAGAGCGAAAATATCAGAAGTTTATATTTCTCAGGAAATTGGTGAAAAATATCTCAGGGAATTTGCTAGACTTCAAGAAATACAAGAAATCAAGCACGTTTTAGGAGTAGCAAAAGCAGGGCATGAATCAGAAGAAACCTTTCGGGAACAGGTCGAGGAATTATTCAGAGAAGCGGGTTATGAAAGTCAAGATGGTTGGAAAAACTTGCTCTCCGATATTACTGGACTAATAGCCTTTATCGCCATCTTAATTTTTGGTCGTCAACAATTGGCAATTACGCGAGCCTATCTTAGTCGTTATTTTCTCAGCTTAAATGATATCACCAAAGCCTTTATCTTTATTCTCTTTACCGATATATTTGTCGGGTTTCACTCGGCGGAGGGTTGGACGGTAATCTTAGAAACTTTGTTCCGGCACTTTGGTTGGCGCGAGAATATTACATTCATTAGCTTGTTTGTGGCCACTGTTCCCGTTATCCTAGATACCATCTTTAAACTATTAATATTTAATTATCTGACTCGTAAATCTCCCACCGCCGCAACTATCCTAGAAAAGATGAACCAGTAACGCCCTATGATCCTTAGTATTGCCGATACCTTCATTAAAAGACCCGTTCTGACCACAGTTTGCTCGATTTTAATCGTTTTGATCGGAGCGATCGCTGTTCCCTTTTTACCCCTAGAAAAACTGCCCCAGTTGGCATTTATTCAGGTGGCGGTAAATGCCAACTATTTGGGAACCGATGCCAAAACCGTACAGGATAACGTTACCACGGTACTCGATCGCCAGATTAACGGGACAGAACAGATTGTTTATATGCAGTCCCAGAGTACCAACACCGGACAAAGTACGGTGAATGTCTTTTTCCCGGTGGAAATGGATCGTAACATTGCCCAAGTCTTGGTACAAAACCGTGTCAGTACCGCCGCCGCTAGTTTACCTGAAGAAGTGAACCGGCAGGGGGTGACAACCAATACCCAATCCCCCAGCGTTACCCTTGCCTACGGGATTTCCGCCAAACCGGACGAAAAGGGCAATTATCCCTACGATACAGTCTTTTTAAGTAACTTTGTTGACCGAGTTATCGATGCGGAGATTCGTCGGATCGAGGGGGTTGGTAGTACAACCATCATCGGGGAGAGGGAATACGCCCTGCGTTTTTGGCTTAATCCCGATGCTTTAGCCGCTAGGGGCGTATCGGCGGAACAAGTAGTACAGGCGATCCGAGAACAGAATATTCAGGTGGGTGCGGGGACAATTGGCGGTGATCCCAGTCCCGAAGAGCAGCAATTCCAGATCGCCATTCGCGCCGTTGGTAGGGTTGCCACCGGGGAGGAAGCAGAAAATATCGTCGTCAAAGTCGGTGAAAATGGCGATTTAATCCGAATTAAAGACGTGGGACGGGCAGAAATCGGAGCCGAAAGCTACAGTACCGCCGCCTATTTCGACAAATCCCCCGCCGTCGTCTATATCGTCTATCAGTTACCCGGTTCCAACGCTTGGAATACTGCCAAACTGGTCAAAGAAAAAATGGCGGAACTAGAACCGAGTTTTCCCCCGGGGTTAAATATCGCCATTACCCTCGATAATACCGCCTTTGTCGCCGCTTCCCTGGAAGAAGCCTTTAGCACTCTGGTGGAGGCGATTTTACTGGTTATTCTCGTCATTTTTATCTTCCTTCAGGATTGGCGCACCACGATCATTCCTGCGATCGCTATTCCCGTATCTTTGATCGGAACCATGGCCGTCGCCCTGGCTTTAGGCTATTCTCTCAATAACCTCTCCTTGTTTGCCGTCATTCTGGCCACCGGTTTAGTGGTGGACGACGGCATCGTGATTGTAGAGGCGGTATCGGAAAAATTACGGCAGGGAATGCGGCCATTTCAAGCTGCCCTTGATGCCATGGGCGAGTTAACCTCGGCGGTGATCGCCAGTTCTCTTGTACTATTAGCGGTTTTTATTCCCGTCACCTTCTTCCCCGGTACGGTGGGGATCGTTTATCGACAATTTGCCGTCATCATCTCCGCTTCAATTATCATCTCCACCTTTAACGCCCTCAGTTTTTCCCCCACCATGTCGGCGATTATCATGAAACCGCCCCAAGGCACCCGCGGACCGTTGGGACTGTTTTTCGAGGGCTTTAATCGGGGTTTCAACGCAGTTAAAGAGGGCTATCGACGCTCGATCGAATTTCTGATCCGCATCCGTTTTTTAGTGTTACCCTTCTTTATCGCCGCCCTCTTTCTCACAGCTTGGAGTTATAGCACCACTCCCCAGGGTTTTATCCCCGAAGAAGACCAAGGTTATGCCTTCGTTTTGGTGCAAGCACCCGCCGGGGTTTCCTTGCGCTACACCGACCAGGTTATCCGTCAGATTAACGAAGAAATTCTCGACGGTATCGAAGAAATCGAACACTTTGTCGGTATGGCGGGCTTTAGTTTTGCCGGAAGTGGTAGCAACCAAGGGCTATTTTTTGTCAAGTTAAAAGAATGGTCGGAACGGCCCGGCGAAGATAAGTCGGTTTTCGGGGTTCTGCGGAAAATTAACCAACAATTAGCCACTAAAGTCCCAGATGCTCGCGCTTTCGCCGTTAATGCGCCCCCCGTGGATGGATTAAGCTCTACCGGCGGTTTCGAGTTATTTATCCAAAACCGCGCTTCTTTCCCCATGGACGCTTTGATTGCCAACGCTAATAAAGTCATGGCCGAGGCCCGAACAAGACCGGAATTATCGGGAATTTTCACCCAATTTACCACCGACACGCCGATGCTGGAACTTTCCATCAATCGCAACCAGCTACAGGCCCAAAACGTCGATATGCAGGCCGTTTTCGGAACCCTGCAAACCTATCTCGGTTCCAACTTCGTTAACCAATTCGTCTTAGGCGATCGCTTGTATCGAGTCTTTGCCCAAGCAGAAGCGGATTATCGTTCTAATCCCGAAGATATTAACCGTCTTTACGTCCGTTCCCGTACCGGGGCCAATATTCCCCTATCGGGTTTAGTTAGCGTCAAACGCTTCACCTATCCACCGATTATCACTAACTTTAACCTCTATCCCTCGATTAACGTTCAGGGTAGTCCCGCCCCCGGTTTTAGTACGGGACAGGCGATCGCAGTGATGGAAGATGTTTGTCGGAAAGTCCTGCAGCCCGGTTTCGGTTACGCTTGGACGGGTACAGCTTTCCAAGAAAAAACTTCCGCCGGGGCTGCCCCAGTTATCTTCGGATTAGCCTTTATCGTGGTTTTCCTCGTCCTTGCGGCCCAGTACGAAAGCTACATTGACCCGATTATCATCATGATTACGGTTCCCCTAGCGATCCTAGGTGCCATGGGGGCCTTACTGTTGCGGGCGAATTTCCTACAAGTGGGTAGTCTCTTCCCGGCGGTGAATAATAATATCTATGCTCAGGTGGCTTTGGTCATGTTGATCGGTTTAGCGGCTAAAAATGCGATTTTAATCGTGGAATTCGCTAACCAGTCCCGTACTTTGGGTTTAAGTATTCCCGATGCGGCAGCCCGGGCCTCGACGGAACGCTTAAGACCGATTCTGATGACGGCTATTTCCGGTTTAGTCGGTTTCTTGCCCTTGGTTATCGCTTCCGGCGCCGGGGCGATGAGTCGTTGGTCCCTGGGAACTGCAATCCTAGGCGGTTATCTGATTTCCACGGTGTTGAGTTTATTTCTCGTCCCGGTGTTGTATGTGCTGATCAAACAGTTCGAGGCCCGATTCCTCTCCTCGAAACCCCCGAAAAGTGGCGGTTCTGGCGGCAAAAAAACCCCTTCTCTCGATGGGGAAAGAAATACATCAGAAACCCCGATAGAAGAAGGGGCCATTTCCTCTTTGAAAATCTCTCCTCAGTCCCCGAATGACTAGGGTGTTGGATTTTGGGGGTTAGGTGTTCGGTCGTCGGTCGTCGGTCGTCAGTAGTCAGTAGTCAGTAGTCAGGAGATTATTTTTATTTATTCTTCCCACTCCCCAATTCATAATTCATAATTCATAATTCATAATTCCCATATCTGATAACTGAAAATAATGAGTCTAGAATCTACAGCTAATGAGGCGATCGCTCATAATTTAGAGCAATTCCTGCTAGTTTTGACCATTTCCTTGAGTGTCGCCACTTTATCGAGAACCGTTGCCTTCCTCCGCAAAATTCCCTACACCCTGCTGTTAGTTATTGTCGGTATGGGTTTAGCTTTTTTAGATTTGCGTTTGGTCAATCTTTCCCCGGAATTAATTCTGGAAATTTTTCTGCCTCCCCTCCTTTTTGAAGCCGCTTGGAATATTCCTTGGGCTAAATTAAAGGAATATTGGGTTACTATCGTCCTTTTTGCCGTTATCGGGGTGATTATCTCCGTTTTGGGGGTTGCCTATCCCCTACATATTTTTGCCAATTTACCCCTATCGATCGCTTTTCTCTTGGGGGCTGCCCTAGCTGCCACCGATCCCGTCTCTGTAATTGCCCTATTTAAAGAATTGGGGGCCAGTAAAAAACTGACGATCCTGATGGAAGGGGAAAGTCTCTTTAATGATGGGGTCGCTGTGGTGGCTTTCGTCCTCTTGGTGGGGATTCCCTTGGGAGTCGATACCTTTTCCGTACCCGTCACGATCGCTCGTTTCTGCACCTTTGTGGGGATTGGCATCGGTGTGGGTTGCGTGATCGGTTTCGGCATTTCCTACCTTACCCAACGCTTCGATCTGCCTTTCGTGGAACAGTCTCTCACCCTAGTTTCTGCATACGGAACCTATCTCGTCACGGAAAAATTAGGCGGATCCGGTGTGATTGGGGTGGTAATTGTCGGGATTATTCTCGGTAATCTCGGTTCGCGCATTGGTATGAGTCCCCGCACGCGCCTGGTAGTTAGCGAATTTTGGGAATTTATCGCCTTTTTTGTCAATTCCATCATCTTTTTACTGATCGGCGATCAAACTCGTTTTGAGAGTCTTGGTAGTCACTTAACCGGGATTTTAATAGCGATCGCTGCTATGGTGGTTTCCCGTCTGTTCTCAATTTTTGGACTAGGGGCAATTAGTAACCTAATTACGGGCAATAACATCAATTTCAAGGAAAGAACGGTGTTATGGTGGGGAGGATTGCGCGGTTCGGTTTCGATCGCCCTAGCGTTAAGTGTTCCCACGGCTATCCCCTACCGTCAAGAAATTATTGACGTGGTTTTTGGGGTGGTTTTATTTACTTTATTGGTGCAAGGATTATCTATACAATGGCTGTTAAATGCCCTCAATCTTATCGGTGATCAACCGATTCGCGCCGAATATTCGGCCCTAATTGCTCGTCAAATTGCTTTAACTAGGGTGTCTAATTATCTGCAACAACCAGAACGTTTTCCCGATATCGATCCCGAATTTTATCGCTATAAAAAAACTCTGGTGGAAGGACAATTAAAGTCCTTGCGGGATCAGTTGCAAAAATTACTACAGGAACATCCACAATTAAAAGATGTGGTGGCCGAACAATTTCAAGATACTTTACTCGATATCGAAGCTAATACCTACGCAGAATTAATTCGAGCCGGTCGTTTAAATGAAAATCTCGTTCCCCTTTTAGTGGAGGTAGAAGAAGAAAAAGAGAGGGTTTAATGATCAAGTCATGGAAAATCAAAGAATTTTTGCTAAAAATTGCTGAGTTCGATCGGATTGGGGATGATTAAAAAATTCTGCTGGGGGGGCAATTTCCAAAATTAAACCCTGATCCATAAATACCACTCGATCGGCCACTTCTCGCGCGAATCCTACCTCGTGGGTGACACAAACCATGGTCATCCCCGATTTGGCTAAACTTTGCATCGTTTCCAAGACTTCTCGCACCATTTCTGGGTCTAAAGCTGAGGTGGGTTCATCGAATAACATCACCTTCGGCTGCATGGCCAAAGCGCGAACGATCGCCACCCGCTGCTGTTGTCCTCCCGATAACTGAGGGGGATATTTAAGCGCTTGTTCGAGAATACCAACTTTTTCGAGGAGTTTTCTCGCTATTTCCTCCGCTTGCGCTTTTTTCCAACCGCGCACCCACATCGGACCAAGGGTGACATTATCTAATACCGTCAGATGGGGAAAGAGGTTAAATTGTTGAAAAACCATGCCAACTTCCTGACGGATTGCCTCGATATTTTTGAGGTTGTGAGACACAGTTATTCCGTCAATAATAATGCGGCCTTTTTGATAGGATTCCAACCCGTTAAAAGTGCGGATAAAGGTGGATTTTCCCGAACCGGACGGCCCCATAATCACGACAACTTCCTGTTTATTAACGGTGAGATTGACTCCCCGCAAAGCATGAAAGCGGTTATCATACCATTTTTCCACCGCTTCGGCAATTATAATCGGTTCACTGTTGTGAGAGTCCATATTTTTGAGAGTTTATTGATTATCTGTATCGGGAAACCACTGTTTCTCAAGAATTTGTCTCAGAGAGTAGGGACAAATTATCGGTAAATTTTTTAATCCTGTCTTTTTTTCGGCAATTAAGCGAGCGTTTTCATAGATATTCTCTAACTCTAGTTCTAGAAATTTGCTTAAATTGGTGGTGAGCTTATCTTCTAATTGTACTCGAAAAGTGATAATGTCTGCCGCCCAATGATTACTATTTCTTTCTCTTTCTGTTGTCCAAAATTGATAGAGTAACAGATGGATTATTATTTGTAAACTTAAACTTTTAACAGCAGTTTTTTCGCTTCGTCCCAAAGCTGCCAACTCCTCGATTAAATGTTCGTAATCTAACTGATCTAACTGACGATTTTTTAATAACTCGATCGTCTCGCTTAACCAGCGATCATACTCCCGTTCATAAAGCTGTTCTAAAGCAAGCATTGTCCTTGATTAAATGGGGACAGAAGAAAAATAACCCGTTCCTAGGAATGATAGCATAAAAGATATGAACGGTACGGGATTAGTGTAAATATTTGTGAATTAATAATGATGACAGTAAAAAATGCTTGACCATGAGGTAAAAAAAAGGTTAAATTATGGTTAGGCTGAGAACCCACACATCCTAGATAATGAGGCTATCATGGAGATCGATAAACTCAAAGCAATTGCTCAAAAAGTTGAAACCTCTCGTTCTCAAATCCAAAACGAACAGGCAACCAAAACAGCTTTTATTATGCCTTTTTTGCAAGCATGGGGTTACGATGTATTCAATCCCATGGAAGTTCACCCCGAATATAGTGCAGATTTAACTGGATTAAAAGGGGAAAAAGTAGATTATGCTATTTGTTTGGACAATCAACCGATTATTTTGATGGAATGTAAAAGCTGTCATCAAAATCTTGAGCATCCTAAACATAGTTCCCAACTGCATCGATATTTTAACGCAACTGGAGCTAACTTTGGAGTTTTAACTAATGGGATTATCTATCGGTTTTATACGGATATCGTCAAGGATAATATCATGGACGATAAGCCATTTTTTGAGTTTAACATTCTCGACTTTGACGACTCTTCTGTTAACGAATTAAAACGATTTTCTAAATCTAGCTTTAATTCTGACGAACTAGAAGAGGTTGCTCGCAATTTATTGCACACAAAAGAAGTTAAAAAAGTGATTGCCCAGCAATTAAATGATCCTTCCCCCGAATTTGTTAAGTTTTTTGTTAGTCATGTGTATTCTGGGGTGAGAACTGCATCGGTTGTCGAAAAATTCAAAGAAATTATTAAGCGTTCTCTCAAAGAGTATATCAATGATATCATCAAAGAAAAATTTGAGGAAGTTTTAGGAAAAGAACCTGAACCAAATCCTCCTGATACACCAGCATTAGAAGATACTCCACCAGAAGAAACAGGGGAAGATAAAATTAATACGACCCCCGAAGAATTGGAAGGATTTTACATTATTAAATCAATTCTACGGGAAGAAATCAATACCGCACGCATTCAATTCAAAGACACTAGAAGTTATTTTGGTATCAACTTAGATGGAAAAGTAACCAAAACAGTCTGTCGTCTGCGCTTCAATGAAAAAACTGGCAAGAAATCAATCAGTATTCCCGATAACGTCGAAACTGGTAAAGAAGCAACCACCAATATAGACAGTCTTGATGAAATTTATGGAGTCGCTGAATTTCTGAAATCTCGTATCCGCTATCTGACTCAAGATATTTATAAAAGCAAGTCAGAAAAAACGGAAAGTATAGTCATTTCAGATAAGTCTGATACAGTCTAGGCCGACAAAACCCTTATGAAATCTCGGATTGATATTCTCAATCTTAATTGAAATGACTATATCTAAAATAATTAGCCCCTATCTCTTTAACGACCGATAGGGGTTTTTAATGATATAATTTTTAGTAATCGCTGATTATCGTTGTAAAATTTTATCTAGGTATAGGAAGTTACGGTTAAGTAAGTGGTCATGAAAAGGAGACGGGAAACAGGAGATAGGAAAAAGCTGATAACTAGAAGTTCATTAAAACTTCAATACATTTGAGGAGATGACTTAGTTTTTTGTCACCCTTTTCAGCTAAACTAAGTTTATGACTAAAAGCCTAGAAAACATTACCATTCATCAGTTTAGAGGACTGCGAGAGCTTGAGCTAAAGAATCTCGGACAGATTAACCTGCTTGTGGGAATTAATAATTCGGGAAAAACCAGCGTTCTCGAAGCGTTATCTATTTATTGTCATCCCCTAGATCTAAAAGTTTGGCTAAATACTGCTAGACAAAGAGAACAAGAGTACAGAGTTTCTCGGACTCCTTATCTAGATTCCCTACAGTGGTTATTTACCCACGAGGCAATGATTGAGCAAGAACAACTTAATCACGGGGTTATATCAATCACAGGAAATGGCTCCTTTAAAGTTCAGAAAATCGAGGCAATTTATGAAGAACTCGAAGGAATTATTTTAACTGACAGTCCCGAAGACAAGCTTAATCCTAATGAGATAATTAGCGAAGAAAATGAAGATTTAATTGATAATAATGAAGAGTTATGGGAAACAAGAAAAGGTATAAATTTATCGATAACAGTATTTCTTGCTGAAGAACAATTAAGTTTAATTAATTATCCCCAAAATCCCCTGAAAGAAAACTATCAACTTTGGGAAAATAGCCCTCTCTCTAGACTATCGGGAAAAAAAGAACCTAGCTTACTAACTTCTCTGGTTAGTCCCGCTTCTCATCGTTCTGATATTGGTCAATTTCGGTTACTTTCAGAAGTGAGATTTGCCAATTTTAAAACAGATGTTATCGATTTACTGCGTCAAATGGACAGTAATATTTCTGACTTAGAAATTCTCTTACCTCCTCATTCTTTATCTGCCAGATTTAATATTTATATTCAACATGAAAAATTGGGACTTGTCCCCGTTAGTACCTTTGGTGATGGGGTGCGTCGCTTACTTCATATCGCCCTCAAACTTGCCAGTGTTAAAGGTGGAATTTTATTCATTGATGAATTAGAATCAGCTATTCATACAGAGGCACTGCAAAGTTCTTTTAATTGGTTAGTTAAATGGTGTCAAAAAATGAATGTACAACTGTTTGCTACTACCCACAGTCTAGAAGCTGTTGATGCTCTTTTAGAAGTCACCGAACCAGAATCAGATTTAGTGCTTTATCGTCTCGAACCAAAGGAAAATTATACTAGAGTAGTTAGACATGATTGGACTCGATTAAAAAGCTTACGAGAAGACTTAGGACAGGAGGTTCGTTGGTGAGTCGAGAACATATATTGATTGGAGTGGAGGGTAATCATGATCAAGCTTTTCTGGTGAAAGTTATGTGTAAACTGCTGGGGTTTTCTAAATGTGAAGAACTCTCAAATCTAGAGCCAATTTGGAAAAAATTTATTCCGAAATATCCTCCTCCTAAAACTGGAAAACTTTACATCAGACTCGATATGCCATCTATTCTTTATACTGAGACTTTATCCGTGGCAATTTATGCCGGGGGTGGCAGTGAATTAATTAAAAATTTAACCAATAAACTTGCCGATATGGATTATAACAATGAATTATCAGCTTTTGCCATTATTGCCGATGCGGATAAAGATAACCCAGCAGAAGTTGCTCGCAAATATCCTCAGGGTTTTCGGGAATATTTTCCCGACTTTCCCAGGGTAGTAGCTGCTACGGGAACTATTCAAGAAAACAGACCAAGAGTCGGATTATATATACTGCCTAATAATGTTGATCAAGGTGTCTTAGATACCCTACTTTGTGATTGTGGAAAAATCGCCTATCCTGAATATATGAACAGAGCAAAAGCATATATTCAACAATTTTCCGAGGAAGAAATTAGTCAAATTGGCTGGAAACCTTTTGATAAAGAAAAAGCCACTATTGCCGCCATTGCTAGTATTCTTAAACCTGGAAAAACCAACACCGCAACCATTTCCGATGATCGATGGATTAGCGAACAAACTGCAACACAAATACCATCACTACAAAATCTCTTAACTTTCCTGAAACAACTACTCAAAATGGAGTCGATATAATTATATTTATCTGCTGAAAACTTGGGGAGTTACGAACTAATGCTTAATTCTCTCAATATAACTTTTGCCTTTTGCATGAGTGCCTCTTGCCTATTACATTATCTATGTCACAACTAAAGAAAAGTGGTATAACTTAATTCTGTCAAAGCTTAGAAAAAAAGCGAACTTCTCTAGGGAGAAATTCGCCGTAATTTCCAGAAACTCTGAATTTATTAATTAGGCACGAGCTTCGAGACGACCGTAGAAAATGCCGCGAATTTTCACTTCTTCAGCATCTTTTGCCCCTAAATCGGTGTCGGAAGGCTGCTCACTTTCAAAAACACCAGCAAACTCGCCGGTAGAAGCGTCAACTTTAGTTACCTGTAAAGACATAGTACCTTTACCCAGTTCCGTTGCTTTGACGTTAGCGCGTTGGAAATCTTGACTATCAGCACTAGCGGGTAAAGCGACAGCATTATCATAACCCGTCACCACACCCCGACCTTTGGGATCCAAGAAACCAGCGCCACGATAGGAAGGAACTTTAAAGTCGCCTTCAAAATCGGTGGAACTGTTAATCGAGTTAAAGCCGGCTTCGGTTTTGCCGGTGAAACCTTTAATGGTAAAGAAGAGGGGAACTCTTTCACCTCCGGGTAATTGTACGGTAATGGGTTGGAAATCGATACCGTCTTCTTCCTTGAGGGTTAAAACACCGTCTTCACCTACGGTTAAACTCGCTGTCATCTGTTCTAAACTGGTGGTATCTCTGGTTAGGAGTTTACCCTGGATAAAAGTGGCTGCTTCCCGCTTATTAACGGGTTCACCCTTGACAAAATATTCTTGGGGTTCCAAGCATAAATCTGTCACCACATAACTCTCGCCGCGTTCTAAGGGGAGAGTACCCCGGGTGAACTCGGAAATCTGGGGACATTTGTTAGCTAATCCCGTGTTTAAAATTTCATCATAGGTTAGCTCGTTTCTATTCAGGACGGCACTAGGCGCGTCGCTACAAGCTGTCAACACCCCCAAGCACAAGGCTAAAAAGGCAACTAACAAGGCACGAAATCTCATCTATGTCAACCTCTCTTTGTCAATCTTTACAATTACTACCCTTGATCCATAGCCTGATGAATTATCGAATCGGTCGGGCCAATTCACCGAAACTCAGTTTATCAAAGATCCGTGACCATTGAGAAGATGGGGGACAGGGAGAGGAGAGACAGAAGGCAATAGGCAATAGGCAATAGGCAATAGGCAATAGGCAGCTTTGTTCTCCCCACACCCTACACCCCACACCCCACACCCCACACCCCACACCCCACACCCCACACCCCACACCCCACACCCTACACCCCACACCCTACACCCTACACCCTCTTTCAAGTCAGAAGGCTCTAAGAAACTCATAGCTGATGACTGATATGATCGGTGTGACTGTTTTCAGGTGCAGAAATTTCGATGAATAGCCGATTGCCGGGAGATAATAGCCAATTAGATAGCCAACTGCATTCCCTTGTAACGACGGTGACAGCGATCGCCGAAGAACAACAGGGAGATTGTAACGGTTTGTTAAGGTTGCTGCGAACTTTAGAAAATTTACATCGGCAAATTCGCGAGCAGATGTTCGAGCCATCTTTACCCAATACTCGTAAGGACTTATACGGATTACTCCGGGATATCGAGGAAACCGGGGGATGGCCCTATATAGAACGGATGAAGTTACAAATGTTAATGGAAAAATTATTAATCAGTGAAGCCGGTGCGCTCGATCCGGCGGCAAAAACCGATGATCGGGAAAAATGAGTGTCCAGAGAGTACGGAGCGGGTTACAGTATTGGGAAAATGGATATTTTAGGGGTAGTTCGTAAATCATGACCACCGTGAACCCGATTAAATTTGGAACCGATGGCTGGCGCGGGATTATCGCCGCCGATTTTACTTTCGATCGAGTCGCTCTGCTCGCTCCCTTGGCGGCTCAGGTTTTAGCGGATAATTATGGTCAGATCACGGGTTCGCGGACGATGATCGTCGGCTATGATCGGCGGTTTATGGCGGAGGATTTTGCTCAAACTGCGGCGGAATCGCTGCAAAAAGCAGGTTTTGATGTGCTTCTCTCCCAATCCTATGCTCCCACTCCCGCTTTTAGTTGGGCAGCTCGATCAGAAAATGCTCTCGGTGCGATCGTGTTAACCGCCAGTCATAACCCGGCTAAATATCTCGGTTTGAAGGTTAAAGGTTATTTTGGTGGTTCTGTCTCGCCGGAAATTACCCAACAAATTGAAGCTTTATTGTCTAATCCGCCGCAATTTAAGGCAGCTGCTGGTAAATTAAGCACTTTTGAGCCATGGTCAGGTTATTGTCAGGGTTTACGCCAAAAAGTTAATATTGCCGCTATTGCCGAGGCGATCGAATCGGGACAACTAAAAGTTTATTCCGATGTTATGCACGGTGCGGCGGCTACCGGTTTAGAGCGTCTTTTGGGGGTGGGGATCACGGAATTACGCGGCAATCGCGATCCTTTGTTCGGTGGCGGCTCTCCGGAACCTTTACCGAGAAATTTGACGGAAATCATCGATAAACTGGCTCACAGCGCCAATTTAGCCCCTTTGCGAGTAGGTTTGGTCTTCGATGGCGATAGCGATCGAGTGGCGGCGATCGATGGTCGGGGGAATTTTTTAAGCACCCAAAATCTCATCCCGATTTTAATCGAGCATTTAGCCGGCAAAAAGGGAATGAGAGGGGAAATTGTCAAAACGGTGAGCGGTTCCGATTTAATCCCCAAATTAGCCAGTTTATACGGTTTATCGGTCTTTGAAACCCCGATCGGTTATAAGTATATCGCTGATCGAATGTTGACCACTCCTGTGTTAATTGGTGGGGAAGAATCCGGAGGTGTCGGTTATGGTACTCACATTCCCGAACGGGATGCTTTATTATCAGCTTTATACGTTTTGGAAGCGGTGGTAGAATCGGGCCAAGATTTAAGCGATCTTTACGCGCAATTACAGGATAAAACTGGTTTTTATTCTCAGTATGATCGCATTGATTTACCCCTAGCTAATATGGAAGCTCGCGATCAGTTAATTACTGCTTTGGATCAGGAACCCTTAAGGGAAATTGCCGGTAAACAAGTGACTGATTGTAATCCTATGGACGGTTATAAATTCCGTTTAGAAGATGGCAGTTGGTTGTTAATTCGCTTTAGTGGTACAGAACCGGTTTTGCGTCTCTACTGTGAATCTTCAACCATCGATCGAGTTCATGAAATTCTTGCCTGGGCAAAATCTTGGGCTACTTATATCTAAACAATAGAAAACGGGTTTCTTGAATAAACCCGTTTTCTATTCTATTATTTTTTAACGCATTCAATAATACAAATATCTTCTTGAGTTGGAATAATTCGATTTAATTTTAATCCCGCTTGACTCAACAATTCCTCAAATTCTTCTGCGGTTCTTTCCTTACCTCCCGGACACATAACTAACATATTTAGGTCTAACATTTTAGCGGCCGAAGGATTATTACCCGCAGGAACAACCATTTCCAAGACTAAAACTTTCCCATTGCTATCTAAAGCTTGACAACAGTTTTTCAAAATAGCAATCGCTCGTTGATCATCCCAATCATGAATAATATGTTTTAGTAAATAGCCATCTCCTCCCGACGGTACGGATTCAAAAAAACTACCCCCAACGGTTTGACAACGATGGAGAATGCCGTGTTTTTCTAAAGTCGGTTGACAATGGGAAATTACATATTCTTCATCAAAAAGAATCCCTTTGAGGTGGGGATATTGCTCTAAGATTGTCCCCAACATCTCACCGTATCCCCCACCTACATCTACTAGGGTTTGAAATTCCGAGAAATCATACACAGCTAAAATAGCCTTCTCCTCCGAAAAAGAAAAACTATTCATCGACTGTTCAAAAATCTCTGCATCTAGCGGATGAGTTTGAAAATATTCAAAGACTCCCATCCCAAAGACATCATCAAAGGATGGTTGTCCCGTTTTAATACTATGTAACACATTTCCCCAGGCTTGATAATGGGGGGCTTCTCCTAACATAATCGCTGTCGCTTTTACTGACCGGGGATGGTCACTAGATAAATGTTCGGCTAAGGGAGTTAGTATAAACTGTTGAGATTCAGTTTCTTGAAAAATTCCCACACTAGCTAATGCTCGCATCAGTCGGTATAAAGCAGCAGGATTAGTCTCAGTTAGGGAGGCCAAATCTTGACAGGATTTCGCTCCTTTGCTTAAATGCTCGGCTAGACTTAATTTAGCCGCAGCATAGATGGCCTGAGATAGCCAGTAACCCGAAACCATTTGGGTTAATTGAAGATGAAGAGGGAGTTCAGGTAAGGACATAAGCAACTTTTACGCGAATAAAATTAAACATTACCATATAGAATAAGCTGCCCGCGCATTTAAATTGCCTATTGAAATGAGGCACTTTTGCAAGGGTCAACAGGAAAGGGATTGGGGGAGATTCAGCTAATTTCTAAACGCAAGTAGAGAGATAAGTAGCTGGTTATAATTAAATTAAAAATGGATTTTAGGTTCGATCCCCCCTGCCCCCCTTGATAAGGGGGGTGCCGATAGGTGGGGGGATCCCCCCTTAATCCCCCCTTAATAAGGGGGGCATCTGATAATTTTTAACGCCTACCTACTTAAATACAAAATTTCAATCCAAAATTTAAAGCGTGTTTCCATTCAATTAATTTCTAAGCGCGAGTAGAGAGGTTAATTCATGAATTAACCTGACAAATGTTTCCATTCAATTAATTTCTAAGCGCGAGTAGAGATAGGAAAATGGCTTTAATTGAATTGTAGGGCTAATTCATGAATTAGCCCTACAATAATTTTCCATTCAATTAATTTCTAAGTGCGAGTAGAGAGAAAAGCCTGTAAATAGCGGTTCGCCCTCGACCTTATCTTTCCATTCAACTAATTTCTAAGCACAAGCAGAGAGTCAGGCAGTTGAAAACTTGAAGTCGGGAGAATCCATTTGTTTCCATTCAACTAATTTCTTCAGTGAGTATAGAGATGGGGTTAATGTAACATTACTATAAATATCTTGTCAAGTTGCCATTCAATCATCCTATAAAGTCGCCTCAAAGGGCGAGGCTTTAAACCCAATTTTTAGGTAAATCAGCCATATAAACCGCTAAAATCTCCAGCCTGTGGTATGTCGAGGGATTTTACCGGATAAAGAGTTTGCATAGACAAAAAACTATCCAAATATTCTAATCATAGAAAAAAAATCTATATTAGCAGAAACTCAGACAGGATAAGCTTTTGAAGCATTTTACTAAAAATCTTTTAAATACCCTGTTATCTTCAAGGATTACTGGGGCATATTGAGTATAACGAGAAGATCAGTCGGCAAAAAGTTGAGGCGTTTGTGGCCCTGGGATACTGGCAAGCGAAAATCTGGGGATTGCTACGAGATCCCGTCTTGAAAGCACTGCATAGCAACTCAGGACGGGGTGGTGACAGCTTTTGGAGAGATTTAGAAGTAATGAAGTTGTGGGGAAAATATAACCCCGAAGAATCGACTAAAAAAATTCTTAAACAAATCAAACTAGCTGACTATATCACCTCGGCCAGTGATCGATCGGCGATCGGTAGTTTAACCCAATTCGTTAACTACGATCGAGAAACAGGTCTAGAATTGCGTCACCTCCTCTCCGGAGAACCCTTAGATCTCAAATTAGCCGACACAACCCATAAGAAAATCGCTTCTAACCGCACAGATTACTTAAAAGAACAGGAAAACCAACTATTTAACCAAATTCCCGCCAGATTACGCACAGGAATCTCAGAAAACGAAGCTAAAGAACTATTTTGGTGGTTATGGCGCTGTCTTCCCCAAGCGGCGACGAAATTACTCGATGACGAAAATCTGCTTTTAATGCCCGCCGAAACCAGAATACCGGACGGATCGATCTGGAGTCATGCCAGTTTAACGGCAGCCATCGCCGGGGCCCTAGCGGGATATGATCTCACCTCCGAGGATGTGGTCAATAAATGGCCGACAGGAAAACAATTATCCCACGCTTATCTCGTTAGTTTCACCTTTTCCCCTGTGCAAGAACTAATCAAAGCCAGCCGCAAAATGCGCGATTTTTGGGCAGGTTCTTGGATTCTGCACTATCTATCTGCTCAAGTCTGCTGGCAACTGGCCCAACAATACGGCCCCGATAGTTTGATCTATCCCTCTCTCTACGCACAACCCTTAATCGATCGATGGTTACTAGAAAAATACCCCGATTTTAGCTCCTGGATCGACCCACCGGGCGATCAACAATTACTAACCGCCGGATTTCCCCACATTATTATCCTCGTCTTGCCCAAAGATAAAGTCGCGGCGGCTATGCAAACCGCCAAATCTAGATTATTAAAAGAATGGAAAGAAATTAGTCGGCAAGTTTTCGAGGAATTGGCAGAACGTCACTGGATGCCCAAATTAAAAGAAAATAGTCGTACCTGGGACAGTTGGTTAAATGCCCAATGGCAAACCTATTATGTGGGGGTTCCCATCGGTAGAGAAGACCAACCCCTCATCAGTGGCGAAATTTACAAAGAAAACGAAAATATCGACGAAAATCAAGCCGAAGACCCAGAAAAAGCGCAAAGCTGGCCAGATAAACAAAACGAACTTTATAATCTCTACGATAAAAAAGCTCTATTCTTAGAAAAAGAGCGGGAATTTCTGCAAAAAGCTGGAAAACTACGCCTTGAGAAATGGAAAAAACATCCCTTTAGTTCTAATGTTGGTTCTTGGTGGAGTAGTGCTTTCGATCAAAACCGTTCAGCGCTTGCTGCCGTCAAAAACGCCCGCGATTGGCAGATTCCCACCGCTTTCGGCCCCCGTTCCACCATTTCTGGACTTGGCCCCGTCGTCCATCCCGATAGTAACAACGATTGGATTAGCGAAAAAGCAAGCAAAGAATATTGGCAACGAAATGCCGGATTATTCGATGGGATCGAACAACTCAACGCCACCGAAACCGTTAAACGCGGATTACACCTAATCCTGCCAAAACTCTTAAAAAATAGCGACCAAAAGCGTCTAGATGCCGCTTATCCCGATTTAACCGTGGGAGTCGCCGGTTATCTCAAAACAGGCGGTGATCTCGACCATTTTCATCACGCTTGTCGCACCATCTCGCGTAGGTTAAGAGAAGACGGGAAAAAGATTCCCCCGGCACTTACCCAACCCTGGGGAATCCCCTACATTGACGATCACATCGAACCAGAATATAAACGTTATCACCCTCGATTTCTCAATGCGGGATGGTTAGTAGAAGAACTAGAGATTACCGATGAAGAAATGGCTAATTATCGCCATCAATTAAGCCAATTAATTGACCAAAACTATCCCAACAATAACCCGGCTGATTGGTATGTTATCGCCGCAGGAGATGGTGACGGAATGGGGGAATGGTTAAAAGGCCAAAAAATGAAACCCTATCGAGAATATATCCCTAAGTCACTTCATCAATACGCCGATCATCCCCCGACCGAAACCGATACCCTAGAAAAAGAAGTGCAAAAAGCTTTTGCCGATTTTGTCACCCTCGATAAACCCATGGGACCATCTACCCATAGCGCCCTCAGTCGCGCCCTTTTAGACTTCTCTAATCAACTCGTTCCCTACCTCACCGAACAACGCTATGCAGGACGCTTAATCTATGGTGGCGGTGATAATATTCTTGCCTATACTAATCTCTGGGAATGGGATAAATGGTTATGGGATATCCGCCAATGTTTTAAGGGAGAAAAAGACCCCCATGGCGAATTTAATAACGCCGGTGACTATTGGCAATGGAAAGGCGAAAAAACTCCCGAAAATCTCTCCAAACGTCCCCTATTTACCATGGGAAAGTGGGCGACTATCAGTTTCGGTATTGTCATTGCTCATCATTCCGTACCCCTCGCTATCGCCCTAGAAAATCTCTGGGAAGCCGAGAAAAAAGCCAAGGAACACGCCTATAAAGACTTTGACGGCAAAAAAGTCAAAAAAGACGCTGTACAAGTGCGCGTTCTCTACGGCAACGGAAACATCCTAAAATCTACAGCTAAGTTTGATGTTTTTTATCAATGGCAAAAACTCTTAGAATTCGATTTAGATGCCAGTATCTTTGAACAAGCTGCGACAATTTGGGAACAACATCCCGCACCAGTACAAGAAGCGATTTTTCCCTGGACAAAAGCCTTCTGTAGCCGTCGCGAGAACTTATCAAAAGAACAAACAGAGCAGATTCAAAAAGAACTTGGCAACTTTCTAGATAGCCTTTGGCAAACTACAGAAAACACACCAAAAGTTCTTAATAAAGCTATCAACAATTGGCTTAAACTAGCAGCTTTTATGACTCGAAAAAGAGAGATTAAGATCGGAGATTCCCTGTCATGTATTGGTACACAATCACTCCCCTAGATGTTCTTCTCCTCCGCGATGCGAAACCCTTTAGCTCCAAGGAAACAGCCTGGGTGGGAAGTACATTTCCCCCCAACAGTTACACGATCGCCGGGGCTTTAAGTGCTTTACTAGATCGCTCTAAAAATAGTTATTTTAAAATCACCGGTCCATTCCTATCTTTTGCTGGAGATACTTTATATCTACCCCGTCCTTTAGGATTCGCCAATTCTGACCCATTAATTCCTGTTTCTTGGAGTGATAATTTAACGATTTCAGAAAACCATATATTTTGGGATCGATTGAAACCTGCCCCCTTAGCTAAGGCTAAACCTAACAAAAATTGCCAAAATCGAGAAAATCAAGCGGAAGAAGAGAACGAAGGTAAATATCGTCAGTATCTACCTTTTAAAGTTATTCTCGATTATTTAAAAACAGGAGCGATCGACCCTTGCTGGTTAGTAAAACACAAAGGAGAAGATAAACCCTGGCGAGAAGAAATTCGTTCCCATAACGCCATGAAACCGGGAAGTAAACAGGTAGAAGATGCCGATGGATACTTTGTCGAAAAAGCGATCCGAATGCTACCCGGTTGGAGTATAGCGATCGGAATTGATGTTAATATTCCCACTCCCACAACTTTGCGGTTAGGAGGAGAAGGACACCGAGTTATACTGGAAAAATGCGATAATTTAGGTCAACAATGGCAAGAGTTAAAACAAAAATCCGAGGAGAACTTTAAACAAATAAATAAAGCGATCGCCTATCTCGTTACCCCCGGTATTTTTGAACGCCGTCACGATAATAATCAAGCCATTTGTCGCTCTTGGCCCTGGGAATGGAAACTCGCCCATACTGTTAATAGTAATCAGAAACCGGGCAATTTAGTCAGTGTCGCAACCGATCGAGCTATCCCCATCAGTTGCCGCATTCAATCAAAAGAAAATACTAGCATTCCCGCCCCCCAAGTCTTCGCCGCCCCCCCGGGTAGTCAATACTATTTAAATCAACCCGAGCGCCTATTTCAAGATCAGCCCGATAGTCCCGAATATCACCAACGCTGGCGCAAATTAGGCTACTCAGAATTACTTTGGATAAACTATAAGGAGAATAGTTAACCTACAGGATCGAGATAGAAGTGCTGAAAATTGCGTTAATGATTTTGATGACAAGCAATCAAAATGGTCATTATCTCACTTAAACAGAGACTTTTAGCTCTCTTAGGTTTGGTGGGTAAAATGTATTCTAAAATACAGTCTTGCTGGCGAGGGAGTGGAAGGAACCACTCCAGACACAGAGGACACAAAAATTGATCGCTTCTATAGTTAAGTTAAACTGATCAAACAAAGAATAAGCGAGCCGACTTTTTGCCCTTACTCGTTTGATTACTCCATGATGCCATAACTTCTGAGGCCAATGCCCTTCAAACTGGTGACAGAAATCATCTACAGGATCAAATAAAGCATCTAAACTAAATATTAGGACAGGTTATCGGAATTTTAGGTTACTTTCAGCTTACTACCCGTCCTTTTACTTATCCTGAACTCAGGTTAATTAATCATGAACTTAATTCACTTCTATCTACTTTCTCCCCTACACACCGGAGGCATGACTCAAGAAGGCAATCTAGTGGGTATTGCTCGTGAATCCCATACCACTTTACCATATATTCCCTCCAGTACGATTCGCGGGAAAATCCGTTCTTTAGCTACCGAAGAAACCCTAAAATTTAAGTTATTCGGTAATGAAATCGATAAAGGTGCAGAAAACTTGGAACAGGGAGACATCTGGATAGGAGATGGTTCGATTCTCTGGTTGCCCATCTCTTCTCTAAGTCACGGTGTCGTCTGGATCACTTCGCCTTTACTTCTCCGTCGTTGGACAAGATTAACTAATCCTCGTCTGACAATTCCCCCCGAATATAGCTGTAGTTTTAAAAGAGCTAACAGGAACGTCTATCTCAAGGATGCCATTCTCAAGGATAATGATCTAAAAGACTGGTCAACTTGGTCAAGTTTTATTCCCCAAAACTCTGTCAGCAGTGGCATTAATCAAGTCTTAGTATTGCCTGATCAGCATTGCACGACTCTCATTCAAATGAGTTTATGGCGACAAGTTAAAATTAAATTAGATGAGCATAAATCCGTCGATGGTGGACTTCGTTATGAAGAAGCTATTCCCCCCGACACCTTAATGTATTTTCCTTGGGGTGTCACCTCTCAAGCTAATCAAACCAAACAAAAATCCCAAGCTGATTTTAAACGGTTATTAGCAAACAATGACATTATTCAAATCGGTGGGCAGGAAAGTTTAGGACGCGGTTTTGTGCAACAATTGTAGAGGTAATTTATGACTGATAATCTTGCCTTAGCTAAATGGTCAGTGGTCGATTATCATCGCATGATTGCGGCGGGAATTTTAATCGATCGGCGTGTAGAATTACTGAATGGAGATATTCTCGAAATGAGTCCAGAAGGCCCTTTACATAAAGACAGTGGAGAAGGATTAGCCCACTTTCTCCGTCAACGTCTCAAGGATAAAGCATGGGTAAGAGAAGTTGGACCCATTACCTTAGAAAACTCAGAACCTGAACCCGATATCGCTGTAGTTTTTCCCCCTCGTTCTCGCTATCGAGATCATCATCCCTATGCTGATGAAATTTTTTGGTTAATCGAAATTTCCGACTCAACTCTCAGTAAAGACTTAACCGAAAAAAAACACATCTATGCCCAAGCTGGTATTGCAGAATATTGGGTAGTTGCCATCAAAAATCGAGAGATTTATGTTTTCCGTCAACCGATAAATTCTGATTATCAATATCAAGAAAAATTTACTACAGGAACTTTATCTGCCGCCGCATTTCCCGATATTATCATTTCTCTTGATGCCCTTTGGTCAGGGAATATTTTTTAACTTTTGGAGCCAAAATAACCGTGACATTCGACCCTAGAACGATTAGCAATCCCGTGTTCAATGCTTTACAAGAATTATATTTAAATACTGGTGATGATAGTCGCCGCAAAGAACAAAAAAAACAAGCTCTTGAACTTTATATCTATCTTTCGACTTGGGGAATGATGCGCCTAAAAGCTGAGGAAACTACCCTAAATCAAGAAGGAAAAAAAGAGGTCGTTAAAAAGTATTTTCAATGCCTAGAAGAGTTATCTCAAATAAATAATCTTTCTAATTCTCAAGGATTAACTACTCTCAAAGATTTATCTACCGATGATTATCTGGGTCTAACGGGTTTAGGCTTGGAAATCGCCCAAGAATTTAGCTTCTGGGCCAATGCCATCTATTCCGATGTGGAAAGTGGGGACTAACTCAGGTAAATTGTCACCACAGTTTTTATAATTCATTGAACTAGAAAGGAAATTATAATTATTATGTCCCATAGCCCCTTACAACGTCCTAATCCCCCTCAAAAACCCACCCTAAAAAATCCGGCTATACAGCAGCAAAATAACCACCAACCCCCCAAAAAGCCTCCTAGTGGCGGCGGCGGCAATAATAATCCTCCTCAACCCTCACCCTGGTTAAACGCCGAAAAGGAACCTCAACCTGACCAATCAGCCAGTTTTGTCGAATATCTCCGTTGGATGCGTGCTGCCGACTATCCACACAAAGATGCGACTAAAACCCAAATTCTGCAAACAGCCCAAGAAAATGCTAACTACACTCAGCGTCTTGAGCAACTCAATCAACGTACTCAACTGTTAGCGAAAGACGGAATCACTTTTCAAATCAAATCCACCTGGCGTATTCGTGTCGGTGGTCATCGTGGACCGGAAAGTATTCTTTTACCTGCCTTTGATGCCCTCGGAATGCCCTATATTCCATCTAGTACATTGCGCGGTGTTGCCAGAAACCAAGCCATCCGAGAAATCATGGCGACAAATAATCTGGAATGGAAAGAAGCTGTGGAAAAAACCACTCTCTATTTTGGCGATATAAACGCCAAAGAGGAAAAAAATAAAACGGGTAAAGTTGTCTTTTTTGATGCCTATCCTTTACCTTCTAAAAACGGGGGGTTAGAAATGGACATGGCTAATAATATTTGGTCATGTAAAGATGATTCTATGGAATATTCTCCTAACCCTAATCCTTTTTTATCTCTCAAAGAACCAACTTTTTTAATTGGTTTACGTCTAGCTAGTAACTGTGAGGATGAAAAGATACTTGAACAGGTAAGACAATGGCTTAATAAAGGGCTACAGCTTGGTATAGGTTCACAAGTAAATAGTGGTTACGGTGAATTAAAGCCAATTGATGATAATATTCATCCTGATAATAATAAAAATGACAACGATTCGAGTTTTTATCGATTAAATTTTGAGCTAGAAGGTCAATTAATTCATGGTTATCAACGATTCACCCAATGGCAATGGAATCACCGACGCAATGAATGGCAAATGCGGAGCGCACCCGTTGCAGAAGTTCGTCCGACAGCCTTTAAATCGATGCTGCGATACTGGTTTCGTGTTTTGGCCTCTGGAGTTTTACCTATTAACGAAGTTCAAAAGATTGAAGCTGAATTATTTGGAGGTATTAATCCTAAAAAATACGGTTATCTACAAGTGAATATTCTTGAGGGTAAAGTTACCCAAAAAGAACCTCGAACCAATGCTCAGGGTAAAAATGATCCTTGTGGTGAACAACGGGGAACTTTAGTCTTATCTTTATCTTCTGAAACCCCAAAAGATAAACAAGAAGATGTTAAAAAATTAGCTAAAAATTTGCTTTGGTTTTTAGCTGATATGGGTGGTATTGGTCAAGGTGCAAGACGACCTAATTATTCTCGCAAAACTCGTGAATACGCCCCCTGGTTTCGTGGTTCGACATTGTATATTGACAGTGAAGAAGATTTTTGGGCAATTGCCAAGGATGTGCAGGGGTTTAAACAACAATTTCAGCAAAGATTGCAAGATTTTTATGGTATTTTGGATAAAATTAGTGAAACCAATATCAATACTAATAATCTCAGAACAGTAGATCAAGTTTCACAAAATCAATGGATTGATGCGGCCGATAGTAACTGTCAAATTTTTGTCTGTGCAGGAAATGAACAAAGAGGTAAACCCCATGCTTTAGCCATTCTTCACAGTGATACTTTGAAAATTACCGGTAAAAATGGTCAAAGAGAATATGATGGTAATCTCTGTGGTAAAGTCAGTGGTGGAGCTAAACCTTCTCCCGTGTGGATTGCTGATTTAGGAAATTACCAGATAGTTACTGTATTCGGCGCTAATCTGAATCCCCGTCAAGAGTTTATCAAACAATTAAGAAGTAATACAAGTCCTCAAAATTTTGCTCAAATATTCCCTTTATAATCTCATGAAATCAATTTTAGTTGCAACGATCGGAACCAGAGATTTAATGTTTCAAGTCACCACTGGTGACTGGTATAATATTGGCGATGATCGTATGAAAGGTGATATTCTCGGAGAACAGATAGAAGTAGTGTCTGATTTAGCTCTGACCGAAAAATCATCTTTTCGAGAAATATCCCAATACCTTTGGGAAAACATTGAATATTATGGCGATCAGGTAAAACCAGTGATTCTGGGTAAGCTTTTGGAAGATAAAATCAATGATCTCGAAAAAGTTTATTTAGTAGTAACTGATCAAAATGAAACAGTAAAAGAAAGAGAAAAAGATACTCTTTACTCAGGAGAATTAATTAAGTATTGGCTAAATAAATTAAATTCTGATTTGGTAGTAAATATTCTCTATATAGGTAGAAATGATGAAAACCCTTCTAACTTCGAGGAAATGTTCCGTTGGTGGCAACAAGTATGGAAAGAAAATATAGAACCTCAACCCGATCAACCCATTTTATTGTGCTTAAAAGGTGGGGTGGGGCAAGCTTCAGAAGCGTCGAGAATTTCGGGATTGAGTTTTTATGGAAACGATATTAAATTCTATGAATTTATTCCCACCCCTTCTAACAATCAAAAGGGAATTTCTTCAGATTACACCGGGCCTTTTTTAGGGACTAACTATCTTTGGGATCGCACTCGACAACAAGCCCTACAATTATTAGAACGCTATGATTATGCTGGTCTTCATAACTTAGTTAAACCTTACTATGAACAAAATAAACAAAAATGGAAAGAAACTTATGCTCTAATTAAATCTGGAGTAAGCTGGAATCAAGGACAATTTGAAGATTTTTTTCAATCCGCTTCTTTTAGTTTCAATAATCAACAAAAAGAGCAGCATCAACAATATTGGTGGATGGCCTATGAACAAGCTTATACCGCAGTAGTTAGACTAAAACAAAAAAATACAACCGAGGCTATGCTTCATAGTTTCCGAGCGGTAGAAGGCTTAATTTATGAGTGTTTAAAACATGAATTTAAAGACTATATGGTTAATTCTGAATATACTTATTCATCTTTACAATCATCTGTGTTGAATAAATATCCTGCTCTTAAAGAACTTTTTGTTAATAATGGCAATCCTGTCTCTGAAATTAAGCTAGATAGTCGCACTCAACAGAGATTAATAGAGAAGTATATTGCTCTCACTTCTCCCCAGGCAAACTTTAAGGATTTAAAAGCTTGGGGTTCTGAAGAATTGCGTAATCATAGAAATCGATTATCTCATAAATTAGGTGGCATTAGTGAGGGAGAATTATATCAAGCTTGGGGAAAAGATACTTACAATCAAAAAGACTGGGAAAAGCGAATTTTAAATTGTCTCAATCTAATCACAGAAAATAAATTTAATTATTTATGGCAAGGAAGTTTATTTGCTTCTATTCATGAGAGAGTCAGAACAGCTATCAAAAATTATAATGTTGTTTAAAGTACAAAATGCAATTAGCTCCTACAATATACACCCGGGATGCTGCCGATAAATGGCTCTCTTATTCTTGGTGTGATCAGTTTAACTTATATAAGACCGATCGATCTTTGTGTCCTTTGTGTCTTTGTGGTTCGTTCCAGTCCCTCGCTGGCAAGACTGTATCTTAGAACACATTTTACCCACCAAACCCTAAGAGAGCCGATAAATTAGCCAGTCAAAAGACTATTTAAAAATCCAATTCGTCTAACTCCGATTCTGGGGAAGAAAAGCGACTGCGAGGAGATTTTTTCGACTTTCTCAAAAAAGTCGGAATAACTGCGGCCATAAAAAATCCTATTCCCAAAGAAAAAGCCAATAAAATGCCGATGGGTACTTTAATTGACTCAAATTGTAGAAACTTTAAAGAAACTGGTTGGATATTTTGGATAGCAAAAACTGCCATAGTCATAATCCAACCACCGACAATAGCACTAGCTAAAAAATTAGTGATTGTATTCATGCTTGTCCTCGCCAGGTTTGTAGGATATTTTTTAACCTTTTGTAGGCTAAGTAGGTAGGCTTGAAAAATTATCAGATGCCCCCCTTATTAAGGGGGGACTAAGGGGGGATCGGCACCCCCCTTATCAAGGGGGATCCCCCCGCCTTCGGCTTCCCCCCTTATCAAGGGGGATCCCCCCGCCTTCGGCTTCCCCCCTTATCAAGGGGGGCTAGGGGGGATCGAACCTAAAATCCATTTTTAATTTAATTATAACCAGCTACTTAATTTGGGAGTTATACCCCTATTAATTTAACCTCCGTGGGGCGGAAATTACCGTTAATTGACTAAAACGTTACAATTGTCGATCGATCTCGAATAAATCTCGATCGCGATCATATAATTGTAGTCTGATCGCCCTAAGCTAGAGCTAGTAAATATAAATAGCACCCTGTTGATTGATGTTAAAGGTGGTATAACCGGGGGTACTCCCCGGAACTTTGGTGACAGTAATCGTGACTAAATTATCATCATTGACCTCTACGGCATAGATTAAACTAGAAGAATAGCGATCCGCGGCGGCATTAGCCCGATTAATCAGAATATATGCTGGAATTACGAAACCTCTTAGGGTTGTCTCCGCACCTGGAGATAATAATTGGGGAGAGGAATTAATATTGGCCGATAGGTCATAATTGAGGTCAATATCGGTTTGATTGATAATTTTGATCTCCACGGGACGACTCATATTCACCCTAGCAACAGGTTGCCAAGGACCCGGGTGAAAGGTGGTAGCGGGGGGATTTTGAGCGGGTAAAGAAGGGGGAAAAACTAATCCCAGACTTAACACGAGGGAAAGAGTCAAAAAGCGATCGCATTTCATAGATAAATCCTGGTCTAGGGTGTTCATCCTATTTTAGGAAGGTATCTCCAATGTTTTATACTTGAGTAGAAGCTTTTGAAATTGTCTATAGCAGTGAGTGATCAGCTATCGGGGGAAGCTTAGGAACTTCCCCGATTTTGCTCTATAAACAAGGCTAAATACACCTTTTTTTCTCTAGAAGTTTCCCTAGTAACCCCTATCAACGGTTTAATTTAGGTTGAGATTGATTATATGCCTACCATCGACATATCGGGAGTATCCCACAGTTACGAGTTATTTTCGCCCCAAGCGGATAAACCGGTTTTAGTCTTTATACACGGTTGGCTGCTGAGTCGTCACTACTGGCAGCCTTTGGTAGATATTCTCTCCCCAGACTATCCCTGTCTAGTTTATGATCTCCGGGGCTTTGGCGACTCCCAAAAAATCACCTCTAACAGTCCTCCTAGCAGTTATAACCTTGAATCCTACTCCCAAGACGTTATTACCCTTCTTAACCGCTTAAACCTCGATGCTGCTTGGTTAGTCGGTCATTCCCTCGGTGGTAGTGTTGCTTTGTGGGCCGCGGATAGCTGTCCTGAACGCATTAAAGGGGTAATCTGTATGAATGCCGGCGGCGGCATCTATCTAAAGGAGGAATTTGAGCGATTTCGGGAAGCCGGAAGACAGATCTTAGAGAGAAGACCGCCTTGGTTGCCCCGTGTTCCCTTGATTGATGTTTTATTCTCGCGGATGATGGTCAAGCAAACCCTAAGTAAAAAATGGGGCAAACAGCGAGTGATTGATTTTGTCCGGGCCGATTACCAAGCGGCCCTAGGGTCACTTTTGGAAACCACCACTATCAGCGAAGTTCATCTCTTACCACAGATTGTCTCCCGTCTCCCGCAGCCGGTCTATTTTCTGGCGGGGAAAGAGGATACGATTATGGAAGTTAAGTACGTTAACCATCTGGCCAGTTTTCATCCTTTGTTTGAAACTGGCGGCAACGTGATTGAGTTATCCGGTTGTGGTCATTTTGCCATGCTCGAACAAACAGCAGCGGTGGCCCAAAAGATGATGGCTATTTTAAATCAGCATCGGTGTTAGGGGGTTAAGTGTTGAGGTTTTAGTTGAAATTCCCCCATCACCCCATCACCCCATCACCCCATCACCCCATTCCATCCACAGATACTGTTATGAAGTGAAAATTTATGTAACAATGACTCTATAAGGGCGATTTTTTAGTGATCGCCGAGGCCGTCTATTAATCGAATCGATGTCTTTGAAGAACGTAGCCCCAAACTGGAAACCTGACTTTTCTTACCCATTCTTGCCACTACTAGCGGAATTTTTCTCCCTTTTGTGTTATCCGCGGGAATTTTTGAGCTATTGCTGAGATTGGCATTTTGTCACTTCCCGTTAGTTAAATCCAACAAAAGAAGTTGTTTAGGAGCAATTTATGTTACACCGCAAGATTTATCAATTCTGTATGGATGGTCAGGAAGTCTGCATTTTCTTGCGCGATCAGCAAAGATGGATTGATAATGCTCGTATTATCGATCTAGAAAGCGATCTCGTCACCATTCGCTACGAAACAGAAGAAGAAGACGAGATTAGTTCTTGGGAAGAAATGGTGCGTTTAGAAAGTATCGGTGCGGTGAGCAGAAAACTGGCCTCCGTGTCGCGGACGAATCCTGATATTAATGTCTCGGAAGATTGTCCGGAAGCAGAACAACTTTATCCCCATTCTCCCGATAGCTTAGATTAATTTAGTCGATTTAAATGACAGTGGCTAGAAGTCCCGAGGTTTTAACCATGGCCAAGGGACTTTTAAGGGATAGAAGGGAAGAGAGCCAGTCAGAATCATCACTTGTTGTAAAGTTATCCTAAGTAGTCGTGAAGAATTAATTTCTTGGTTAGGATAGGCAAAAGGCAAGAAGTAGTTAGATATGTGTAATTGATTGTGTCTAGCTACTTAAAAGCCGTCGGATTTTCTCTATTATAAGCTGGAGGAGCAAAATGAATTCTAATCCCTACTTCGCTGCCAAGGATATCTATCAAAAATTTGGGGCAGTAGTAATAGTTTTAGTTAGTTGTTGGTTAGTAACTTTTCCGGCCTTTGCCGGCTCCGCCCCTCTAGAAGTTAAAATTAGTCTAGGCTCCGGGCAAGGAGAATTAAAATTCTTTCCTAGTCAATTAGACTTTATTGCTGGACAAAAATACAAATTAATTCTCGATAATCCCAGTCCCACTAAACATTATTTTACCGCTAAAGACTTTGCCGATGCTAGTTGGACGCAGAAAGTTGAAGCGGGAAAAGTGGAGATTAAAGGGGCGATTCACGAACTAGAATTAAAACCTAATGCACAGGCAGAATGGGTGATAGTTCCTCTCAAAACCGGTAAGTATAAATTAATCTGTACTATTCCAGGTCATGCTGAAGCGGGAATGGTGGGAGAAATCGCCATTAATAACCCATGAATTTAAGAAAAATTGTCTCCTTTGCTTTCCTATTATTTATTCCTCTATCGGTGATCGCTGGTCGTCTTAATTGGGGAGATCAAGCTATTTTTATCACTGCAGCTTTATCGATCATTCCCCTGTCAATTTGGTTAAGTACGGCTGTGGAAAGAGTTGCCGTAGTCACCGGGCCAACTTTGGGAGGATTAGTTAATGCTATCTTTGGCAATACTACCACTTTAGTTATTGCCTTAATTGCCCTAAAAAAAGGCTTGGTGGACATCGTACAAGCCAGTATTACTGGCAGTATTCTCAGCGATTTATTATTATTTATGGGCATGGGAATGCTCACGGGAGGAATTCGCTACAAAGAGCAGGAATTTAAACCGATTTTAGCGCGGGTAAATGGTTCTTCCATGACTTTAGCAGTAATAGCGATCGCTTTACCAACTTTGGTAATATATACTTCTAAGGTGGTGGAAGTTGCCGATATTCTCAGTCTTTCCCTAGTCACCGCTACGGTTTTATTAATAGTTTACGGGTTAACTTTATTATTTTCCCTCAAAACCCATAGCTATCTCTACGAAGTGGGATTAAGTAATGAAAATACCCCTGACAATCAGGTTAGTGAGGAAGAAAAAGCTCAAGTCTGGATTTGGTTACTTGTGCTGCTTACTTCCACCGTAGCTGTAGCCTATGAGTCAGATTTATTTGTTAATGTAGTGGAATCGGTGATGGAAGGATTTAATCTCACTCCTCTCTTTATCGGGGTGATTTTCATTCCTTTAATTAGCGATGTTTCTGGAATAGTTACCGTCACTCAATTAGCCCTAAAAAATCAGATGGATTTAACGGTTTCCGTGGCTATGGGTGATAGTTTATTGGTGGCTTTATTCGTGGCACCTTTATTAGTTTTTATCGGTCAATTTTGGCAGCAACCGATGGATTTAAATTTTAATCCCTTTAACGTGGTGGCTTTGATTGTAGCGGTGGTTGTCACTAATTTAATCAGCTTTACTGGTCGTTCCAATTGGTTAGATGGAACCCTATTACTAGCCACCTATTTAATCTTGTCCGTGGCTTTTTATTACCATCCCGCCTAGCCAAAAAAGAGATTTAGGTATTTTCTGAGATTTCTGTCTTAAAATGGATCGATATCACCTTACTGCCGCAGGATTGCTGATGATGAAAAGAGGGTTTTGGTTTGTCGTCGGGTTAGTAGTAACGATAATTCTCCTTCCTTCCCTAGTTCTTTCTAATTCCATCGGTGAACAGGGAATTTATGCTGATCGCCTGCGGGCGGAACCCTATAATTTATTAGGGCGAAAAATTGCCATCGGTCAAGTGGAAATCGGCCGACCGGCTCAGTTCGGTTATGATAAAGTGGCAGCTTGGCAGCCTCCCTATAAATTAGCTGGTGTTTTTTTTCGCGATCAAATTGCCAAACCCAACACCTATCTAGATAATCACGCCGCTATGGTGGCAACGGTGATGGTCAGTGATGATAAAAAAATCCCCGGAGTGGCCCCAAAAGCGAGATTATATTCGGGGGCGGTGGGTTCTTTGCGACGCGGCGGACAACCGGAAGAATGTCTTACCAGTCAAAATATTGCCCGACAAAATAGCGGTGATGTGCGAGCAATTAACTTTAGTTTTGGGGAATCTTTGCAAAGAGATCAGCGACAGGAACCAAAATTAGATGGTCAAGCTTTATTAACTCAATGTGTTGATTGGTCATCGCGAGTTGAGGATGTTCTTTATGTAATTGCTGGTAATCAAGGTAAGGGAGGAATTCCCATTCCCACCGATCATTTTAACGGCATTACTACCGCTTATACAGCGACAAGAGAAGGAAAATTCACTAAAGTTGATTTTGCTAATATTAGTGCTTTGCCGGTGGGTATTGGTCGCAGTTTAATTAAACGGGAAATTAATGATGGTTCGCGACGGTCAATTAATTTAGTTGCTCCCGGCAATAAAATAGAGCTTTATGATCTCAAAGGTAAATTAAATACTGTTAGTGGCACCAGTTTCGCCGCTCCTCATATTACGGCATCGGTGGCACTTTTACAAGAATACGGCGATCAACAAATTAATCAAAAAAATCCCCATTGGAGTCTCGATTCTCGTCATCATCAAGTGATGAAAGCAGTAATGCTTAATGCTGCCGATAAAATTAAAGATAAGGGCGATGGGTTACGATTAGGTATGAGACGGACGGTCTTAACTAAAGACCAAAAAACTTGGTTAGAGTCCGATGCTTATAAATACCCGAAAATTCCTTTAGATATGCAGATGGGGACGGGACATCTTAACACTTTTCGCGCCTACCAACAGTTTAGTAATGGTCAATGGTCCGCCGCAGAATCTATTCCTGCTATTGGTTGGGATTACGCTACAGTTACCGCTAATAGTTATCAAGATTATGCCCTAGAGAAGCCCTTAAAAGCTAATAGTTTTGTTTCGATAACTTTGGCTTGGGATCGTTTGGTAGAACTAATCGATACTAATCGCAATAATCTCTATGATCTCGATGAAAGTTTCCAGGATCGCGGACTGAATAATTTAGATGTTTATCTTTTACCTGCCCAGGAGGATAATAATAAATACACCTGTGCTTCCCTGAGTGATAGTGATAGTTTAGAGCATATTTTTTGTCCTGTCCCCATCTCTGGAAACTATAAAATTCGGGTTCAATATCGTCAACAAGTTAACGAGAAAGAACAAGCTTTTGCTCTTGCTTGGTGGACGGTTCCCGAATAATAAAAATGATAGTAAGATAGTAAGTAGGGTTTGCTGAAAAAGTAGGGGCGAAGCATTCGGATAGGAAATCTACGGTTTCAGCGATAGGTTATGCCCGAATGCTTCGCCCCTACAGGACGCGAGCGCCGATCATAAACCAGATTCTCTCCCCCATGGCAACCCCTACAGGACCTTGATTTTTCCTTGGCACAGCTGCCAGCGGTTATTTAGAGGTCTTCCCGAATAATAGTCCCAATAAGCTTTTTATTATCCAGAGTAATGCTAAGGTTGCAATGGTCAACACAGCCCATCTTGGTAATACATTTAGTAGATAGGCTATTACTCCAAATCCAATAATAAAAAGAAGCAATGATTTCAAAGCAGAGATGAGGGGAGAGGCTTGTGTTTTATAGCTGCTGGGACTACTTCTTTGGGACAGGAAATAGTATATATTCAGAATTTGTTTGAGAAGCTGATAAGATTGAAGTCTCAGCAGTCGCTTACCAGTCTTACTAGATTCTATGATATAACTCAAAATTATCGCTGACCGAGCGCCTAAACTTTTGAGAATATTAGAAGGTATATCTTTCACTATTGTTTCTGAACCAACTCCATATTCACCCAGGAAGTATTCTTTTTCTTTCCCTTTTAAATCTTTTAGGGAACGTTTAGCAATTTCTGCAGCAGCTAAGGGAGTTACTGCTTTGTCAAAATAGCCACCAACATATTTGTAGTTTGGCTCAGGAGTTGAGTCAATTTTTTGTTGATTCCATTCCAATTGTTCAGAAATTGCGTCTTTGAATACATTCCCTAAATTTTCCTTAAGAATAGCACTATGTCCTAAACTGACAAGCTTATTTAAGAATTCTTCTAATTCTTCTTTTGCAAGGGTTGTATTAGGTTGAGCAAGTTTAATTAAGTCTTGAATTAGCTCATTTTTTTCTGTTTGTGTTTCTGTGGGAAAAGATTCATCAACGGGAAAAGATTCATCAACAAGTCGCTTGACGTATTCTTGAATTTTCTCTTCCTGAGTTCCTGAGAATTGTTCTAGTTTAATTTGGCGACTTACAACTCCAGAGAAGGCTTTTAAGGATTCTGAAGTTAATAACCCATCAACAATACGGTTGAGTCCATCTAACCGTCCCCAAAGTATATCATTAGAACGCCAAGATTTCTTAAAAAAGCCTCCAAAAGCACGAAATTGATCTCCAGCTAATTTTTCTTCAAGTCCCTTATCTTTGCCAAATCCTTTATCAGCATCATTGGGAGAAATACGAACAAGTTTAATTAGACTGTTGTTTTGGACATCGGACAAATATTGATAGGGATATATTACTTGATCAATTAGCTGAAATTTCTCAAATTTGCCAATTGCTGATTCTACATTCTCCGATTGTTCAGTTAACAACTTCGCAGAAGCTTGTTCTATTTTTTCTAATATTGTTTCACCTTTGGTTATAGTTAATGCTTCCCAATCTTGATCTAGAGCCATAACTTTAACCCTGTTCCGTAATTGTCCCCGGATAAAATTGATTTTGTCAAAATCTAGCTCTTTGAGATTTTCTACGGTAACATCGGCTAAATCTTGACTATCTAAGATAAGACGCAACAACGTTAATAGATAATCATATATTTTTTTGCGCTTCAAATTTACAGATTCTTGATTATTGTCCTCTTCCTCTTCTGTGATGAGTTGATAAAATTTTTGTCGAACAGGTTCGGATTTTATCACTTCTTTGATAACCTGATCAATGACTTTGAGCAACTCTAGCAGCCAAGTGATTTTATTGGCTAAATTTTTCAACTCTGTATATTTGGTAATATCATCTGTATCTTTAGTAATAGCATCAGATATCAGAGAGTAAATTTGGGACAAGAGAAAGTTATGTTTTCTAATAGCATATTGAATATCTAGATTTTCAACATCTTGAGCTAGGGAGTTTAAAGTTTCCTCTCGCTTTTTAATTTCCTCAGAATTATTAATAAATTGGGTCAATAAACTGGCACTTTTTTCTAATAGTTCTTCCTGTTCTTGTTCTTTTCCAACAAAATATTGATTGTCAAAAATTACGGAGAGAACACTATCTCTTAAACTGACTAAACGACACCTCCAATAACGATTTTTGGCTTCTGTTGTTTGTTCAGATACTTCTTCATCAACACTTTTTAATAACAAATTATAGCGACGAATTTTGTCGTTAATACCTTTGATTTGTTGAAGATCTTTGCTAATACTTTCATATCTGGGTAAACTGATTAGAGAACCTGTGATGACTTCCCAAACAGTAGGTTGCTCCATTTCTTTAAATTTGGTACTGTCAACAAAGCTTTCCGGATTGGGATCGAGATAAAATAATTGACGATTGACAGGACGATCTGCTGTACGATAATAAATGGCTTCAGTGGTATAACTAAAAGGACGATTATCTAGAACTCCCCCATCAACAAAATAGATTTTATATCCCTCTTTTGGAGGTTCTTGCGGAAGGATGCGATTTCTCAAAAGCTTTCCCCATTCTTGTAGTTGGTTATCTACCTTATTATCAGACTTGATTTCGACAGGTACTACGGGAAAAGCCAGGGGAAAACAAGAGGTGATTCGACAGAGTTTAGCTAAGGCTTGTTGAGTATCTTTATCTGTCGTAGAAAAAGGATCTCCAAAATCTTGATCTTCTCGATATTTAAGATGAAAAACGCAACGATTATCTTTTATTTCGATGACTTTTCCAGTGTTGTCAAAGGTTTTATAGATTCTTCCTAAAACATCAGTGCCAGTGATAAACAAATCTAATTCGTTAAACTCTGAATACCATTCTCCATCAGGAGCAGATTGTTGGTTATTTCCAGCTTTTTCAAAAGCTTTAAAAAGTTCTTCCTGATAGTATCCCTCGCCGTTTAAAAGAGAGTTGACATTGGTCTGATTATTTTCTTTTTTGATCGGACGCAGTAATTTATTTATATCTCCACTTTCTCGCCAAATATCTCCAAATTCCTTAAAGTCAACTACAATTTTTTCGTAGCTATTAGCAACTGCATAGCTCAAGAGAACTCCATTAATTCCTCCCGCTGAAGTTCCCGATACAATATCAACAACAATATCTGAATCTGTCAGTGCTTTAATTAATTTATAAATCCCCCGACCCCTTGTTGCGTTATAAAATTCTCGACAAACACCATTCATATAAACTGCTAGAGAAACCCCACCATAAAGCACTAATCCTAAGCGAGTTTCCCTACGAAAATCTGGTTTTTTCAAGCAAGTGGCTGACGAAGATTGTGTGTTTTGACCAGGTGTTGCAGTCATAGCAAGTCTCCACAGTTATTTGGCGTTCTAAAAGGGACAGATACAGTTGGGAGTCGTTTGTGGCGGTTTTTGCGATCAGGGTTGGGACGCTCTACCACATTTCCCAATATAAAAGGATACACACCACCCCGCCACAAACGTTGTATCCTACACTATATTTTAATAAATCTTTACATTTATCCTGGTATTTGAGGTTGCCGGAAAACAGAAGTCAGAAAACCAGCTAAAGCGATGCAGTGGGAAAAAGCGAAAAACTGCACAGCTAATCAGGTTCTTGACTGGTAAAAATCCCCAGATATGGAAATCGTTGCTATGATTACGATTATCTCCCATGAAAAATATTCACCAGAAGGAACCTGAATTAACGGCAAATTATAGCGCGGTGCTTCTAAAAGATAATACTCTTTGATTGGTATCATTTAAATACCGAACAGCCTCTGAGAGACACCTCGTTTTCTTTTCGGGATAACATCGTCAGAGATTCCCCAATAGTTTGATGCTTGAGACATATTATATAGCAATAAGTCTTCGGGCATTTTTTCTAAAATAACTCGGTTGAGATTAGCGGTATTGATATTCATTGCTCCCATCACAGAAGAGCCAAGTTCTTTCGATAATAGCGGAATAACCGCGTTACCAATCTCACGAAAACCATGCCATATTGTGCGGTGAAACTGAAACCAATCGGGGAATGTATGTAATCTGGCGGCTTCTCGTACAGTAATACAACGAGGAATAGAATAGTGAATGGGTCTAGGAGCAGTATAGGCCCCTTTGTCACTATTAGTTCCGGCCCGGAGAGTATTACATAAACCAGTGGGAGAAAGCTTGAAAAAGCGACTTTTTGGTTCCACTGTACCCGGTTCGGTTACGATAAATCTATCAATTGATCTTTGGGTATGAACTGAGCCTATATGTCCATAGATTTTTGTATCTACTGTTCTTTGATGGCAAAGTTTAAAAATATCCCCTGGCTGCACTGAATATTTTTTCCTCTTACCACTATAATCTAATTTTGATGCAGGTATGCCTAAATCAGTATCGATAAAAGCCGGTATTAATTCTAAATCTGAAATCGTATCATAGACGCTGGTAAAAGCTGATTTTTTGGCTGAGTTCAAATCTACGGTCTTTGCCAGGGGATATTTAGCCATCGTCACGTCTTTTCGACTACCAATTAAGATTAATCTTCTGCGCTTTTGTGGTGCGCCGTATTCACTGGCATCAAGGATTTTAATTGGCTGATTGATTGCATAGCCAATAGCTTCAAATTCAGAGATTAACTCCTCTAAAAATTGTTTATGTTTACCCGTCGCCATGCCGGGGACATTTTCAAAGATAAAATACTTGGGTTTAATTTCCCCTACAATTCGCAGATATTCAAATACTAGAGAATTTCTAGGATCATCTATTTGTCGTTTACCAATCAGTGAAAAACCTTGGCAGGGGGGACCGCCGGCAATTAAACTAACATCGGTGGCATAGCCTTTTAGTTTTAATAATTCCCATATTTCTCTACTTGTTACTTTGGCTATATCCCGGCAAATAGTTTGACAATAGGGAAAGTTAAAATGATGAACCAAGGAATGGACTGCATCAAACTCCACCGCTACAGCAATATCAAATCCCGCCGCTTCTAGACCAAGGGACATCCCACCGCAGCCGGCAAATAAATCGATCGCAATTGGTCTATGTTTCACTTTGATGATTAGCTCTCTATTGTCTGCCTTTTATTATACTGTAAGTAGGGAGGCACAATTATTGGTAGGATGGGTTAGCGGTAGCGTAAACTATGCGGGTGTTGGGTTTCATGCTTCAACCCAACCTACGTTCTGCTTTTTATTATACTGTATTTCTGATATAATTAACAATTTAAGTTTTATTAAGAGTGCAATTACTTGAGCAAGTTAGTAATCAATTGATCGACTTTCTCTAATTCTTGAATAATTTGTTTAACTCTTTCTAATTCGTCGGCAGGGTTAGGCGTTTTTTTCGTTTTTATTCCCGAAAAATGAGCGATTTCACCGCGTTCTTTTCCAAAAGTATTCATATTTAGTAACCAAACTTGATCTAAGTCATCACTATCGATGCCGATTGGTAAGAGTAATTTTAATAGGTTAGTTTCTTTAATCCCATGATTTTGATCGATAACTGATTTAAAACATCTAATCACTATGTCAATTTTTTTAGTTATTTTCAGTTTGTCTAGGGAGACATTTTTGTTACCTTTAAGAGGAGTAAGGGTGTCGGGAGGATTTTCCATTTCTTGACCAGAAAAAGCGATTACACATAACAAAACTCGACCAGCTTTACCTTGATTATCCCAGATATTTTTTGCTGTCTGTACTGTATCCCAAACTCGATCTTCAAGATAAGATTCAATCTCAGCATGAGCAAAAACTCGATAGGCAAAAGTTAAAGCTAATTGTCTTTCAGAATAGTCATTTATCTCGCTGAATTTACGAGGTAGGAATTGTTTTTTGAGTCGATTTAATTCTTTGGTTAGTTGTCTAAATCTTAGAGATTTCGGCATAGTAAAAAAACAACTATCTTAACCCCTTAAAAATAATACGATTGTCTTCCATCTGAGGAATATTGAAGTTAATATCTAATACTTCTGATAAAGCTTGACCCCATAAATGAAAACGATCATAGGTTGATTGTTTAGTATTTCTGGACTTCCCCGTTGACAAAAAGCCATAACCCGTGCTGTAGAAAGGATTAAGAAAATTTCCAGCGCCCCGTTACTGGGTACAAATCAGAGAAACTTCCAATAAATCTAACGCTTTTTGTTGCAGTTGGGTCGGTCGAGT
>NZ_JADBTB010000088.1:0-14132 GCF_020246405.1 Microcystis sp. M083S1 | reverse complement strand
TTGGTATGGTTCGATAGGGGGGCATAAATCGACTAAATCCTTATCTGGCAAGAGATTTAATTGATTAGTTCGCTCTAGATCAAAAACAATTGACAAAAATCGCCAAATATCTTTCTCTATAAGGGTTTCATCTCTTATAATTCTGTCCGTTGCATAAGACAAACCGAAGAGCCGTAAATCCTTACTTAATCAAGTATTTCAGCTGCAATAAAGAACCCTATCTCTCACCTATTGGTGAGCAGCAGAAGTTATTAAAAGAGGGCGAATGCAATTCGCCCCTACAATAACATTATCGCCCCAATAGTAGGGGCGCATCGCGTGCGCCCAAATGTAATATTGTGTGTGCCCAAATGTAATATTGTGTGCGCCCAAATGTAATATCGCATGATCCCAAATGTGATATAGATACTTCTCCAAAATTGAGATGCACCAAGCAGAGAAAACCATCCTACCCACAGCTTAAATTAATGGATCTGCATAATTTTCTCGGCTACTTTCTGGGAAATAAAAGGTAAAATTGAGCGGTTTTGACTGTTATCTTTTCCCTCGGTAAATACCACCAAGAGATAGGGAGTATGATGGGGAATTTCAATATAGGCTGCATCGTGACGTACTTGACTTGTCCAACCAGCTTTTGACCAAATTTGACTATTTTCCGGTAATCCTTGCCCCAAAAATCCTAAGATTTGTGTATCATCTCCTTGACTTGTCCAATCAGCAGGATTAAGACTTCGTTTTAGTAAAGACATCATCATCTGGGAACGTTGGGAAGAAACCGCAATCCCCCCGATAATAGTATGAATTAAACGCGCCACTGCATTGCTAGTTAACATATTGCGATTCTCCATTAATTCCCCTAAAAAAGCGCGTTCACGTCCATAGGGACCGTCAGACCAAGTTTTTTGATTAACGTTAATTGTCGCTAATTCCGGCCAATTTAGGGATTGAAAATAACGATTAACTATGTTGCGTTGTTGCTTCCAAGTTTCAAAGGGACTGGCGGCAATTTCTGGACCGCTAGTGGTTCCCGTAACCAGATCTACAACTAAACTGGCAGCATCATTACTAGAGTCAACAATCATGTCACGAATGGCGCGATTTAATTCGCTGCTTTCGGCAATCATTCCCCCCTCTAACCACTCATGAATTGCTACCAGATAAAACAATTTCACTAAACTAGCGGGATAGGTTCTTTCTTGTCCGCGATAACTAAATCCGCGGGGGGAATATTTCCAGAATTCTTCGTGAGAAATTGCTCCCCCCGTGTTGACGACAACGGGAGGATCATATACTATCCAAGTTAGGGCAATTTGTTCTTGAGCTAATTGGGGAAATTCTCGCCAAGTTGTTTCTAAAATATCTGTACCGAACTGTTGGAGATGGTCTTCAGTATGAAAAAAGTTCATAGGTGTGCTGCAAAGTCAAGAGTTAGAAGGTGGATAAATTCTTGAATCGGCAATTCTCATTTTACGGTAAAATTTACCGATAATTAATTATTTGAGCGCTTTTGAGTTTAATGTTTATATCTACCGATGAGGTTCATCTCTATTTTATCAGTCTTGATCCCTCTGGGGATAGACTAGAAAAACTGGCTTCTTTGCTCTCGGAAGATGAAATAATTAGAGCTAATCGTTACCATTTTCCCGAACACAAGCGGCGTTTTTTGGTGGCGAGGGGGTGTTTACGCGAGATTTTAGGGTCATATTTGGCGATAAGTCCCGAAAAAATCGAGTTTATCTACAGTGAGCGGGGAAAACCGAGTATTAACTACCAATTGCAGTTTAATCTCTCCCATTCCGAAGATATGGCCATCTGTGGCTTGACTTTAACCGCTCGCATCGGGGTAGATTTAGAGAAAATGCGCCAGATGAAAGATTTAAATAGCTTGACAAAAAGGTTTTTTTGTGCTAGGGAACACGAGGTTGTTGAAAAGTCCCCAGAGAAGGAAAAGCTATTTTTTCAGTTATGGACGGCAAAAGAGGCTTATTTAAAGGCACTGGGAACGGGAATTAGCGGGGGACTCGATCGAGTGGAAGTGGGCCTCAATCCCTTAAAATTAGACAATGTGGCGGGGGAATGGCAATTATGGACAGCGGCAATCGGCGATAATTATCGAGCGACGGTGGTTATCGAAGGTAGCGATCGAGTGATTAAAACCTTTGGCCTTTCTGATCTATGATTAATTGGGGAGTTAATTGCCTTGAGAAATTCAGTAATTATTCCTAGCTATCTCAAAAAAAGCTTGTCCTTAATTATTACTTAACCTTGTTTTCTCTATGCGAATTGCTCTTTTTACAGAAACCTTCTTACCGAAAATCGATGGCATTGTCACCCGTCTTAAACATACCGTAGAACACCTACAAAGATTAGGTCATCAGGTATTAGTTTTCTCTCCCGATGGCGGTTTAAAGGAGTACAAAGGTGCTAAAATTCATGGAGTTACAGGGATTCCCTTACCCCTATATCCGGAATTAAAAATGGCTTTCCCCCGGCCTTCCGTCGGTCAAGCTTTAGAGAGGTTTAAACCTGATATTATTCATGTGGTTAACCCGGCTGTTTTAGGGGTGGGAGGCATTTATTTTGCCAAAACTATGAACATTCCCCTCGTCGCTTCCTATCATACCCATCTCCCCCAATACCTACAACACTATGGATTAGGTTCCCTAGAAGGATTACTCTGGGAATTATTAAAACTGGCCCACAATCAAGCAAGTTTAAATCTCTGCACTTCCACCGCTATGGTGCAAGAATTATCTAGTCGTGGCATTGAAAAGGTCGAGCTTTGGCAAAGGGGAGTCGATACGGAATTATTTCAACCTCATTTAAAATCCCCAGCTATGAGACTGAAATTATCCCAAAATAACCCCGATAGTCCTCTCTTATTATACGTTGGTCGAGTGTCGGCCGAAAAAGAAATCGATCGCATTAAACCAGTATTAGAAGCGATTCCCGAAGCAAGATTTGCCATTGTGGGAGATGGTCCCCATCGGGAAGCTTTAACAAGTCATTTTGCCGACACAAATACCCATTTTGTCGGTTATTTACAGGGGTTAGAATTAGCCTCCGCTTTTGCTTCCGCAGATGCTTTTCTGTTTCCCTCACGCACAGAAACCCTCGGTTTGGTACTCTTAGAATCCATGGCTGCCGGTTGTCCGGTGGTGGCGGCAAATTCGGGGGGAATTCCCGATATTGTCACCGATGGAGTTAATGGTCATCTCTTCGATCCTAGGGATGAAAAGGGTTTAATTAGTGCCACCCAAAGATTACTAACCGCCAAGGCAGAAAGAGAGGAATTACGACGAAATGCGCGTCTAGAAGCGGAAAAATGGGCATGGCAAGCGGCCACCAAACAGTTATTAAATTACTATCACCAAGTTTTGAATAATAATTCTGTGGCTTTTGCCGCTTAATTGTTGTCAAAATGCTCGAATTTAACCGCAAAAACCTTGACCTATTGTAACTTTTATGGCCAGCGCACCTAGTACCACCTTAGATAAGTCCACCCAAGTTGTCAAAAAGACTTATCCCAACTATAAAGTTATTGTTCTCAACGATGACTTTAACACCTTCGATCATGTGGCCAATTGTTTAATTAAATATATCCCGGATATGACCACCGATCGAGCTTGGGAATTAACTAATCAAGTTCACTACCAAGGACAGGCAATTGTCTGGACAGGTCCCCAAGAACAAGCGGAACTTTATCACCAACAATTGCGACGGGAAGGATTAACCATGGCTCCCCTAGAGGCCGCATAATTATGAATAATGGTCGCTTAGTTTGGAATCATTCTACTCATATACCGGGGTTGATTGCGGTATTAGAAAAGTTAATTACTTATCAGGGAATCACCACTGTCACCCCGGGGGTACTTTCTCGCTCAAAAGGTCATTGTCCGCGGTTACAATTGCGGATATCAGTGCCGATTCGTGGTGGTTTTAAGCTGATTGCGAGGACAGGAAAAAGTGTTCAGGAAGTCTTTGTTATTACCGATTTAAACCAAGAGGATTTAGAAATGGCTATCCAAGCTTGTTTAGGAAAATAACTGTCGTGGGTGCGTTGTTGAAAAGCTGCTGGTTACTAATCATTGTTTTTCTGTTTTTCTGTTTACATTCTCTCCCTAGTTTGGCAGTAGTGGATAGGGTTCCCTTAACAGTAACTTTATTGCAGGAACGTTTAAGCGCACCCGTCCTTAAAGAAGGGATGACTACTATCGATTTAGCCAATTTAGTTATCGATATCCGCGATGAAAATAAGGAACTACAAGAACAATTTTATCAACAGATTCAAGGTCAAATTAATCGCGCTAAACAACCCCTAGGTTTAGATTTTAGTAATTCCTTAATTCAAGGCAATTTTATCGCTTCCCGTCTGGGTTTACCGACTCCTTTAACAAAAGTGGCTCTCGCTACCTTATTATCACCCACGGAAGAACAGTTATTACAACAGGACGAAAATTTTTTATTCGATAGCGATGAACCGGTTTTTAATGTCACAGTATTTCGTGGACCGGTGAAGTTGCAGGGAACCGTATTTATGGGAGAAGTGGACTTTTCTAAGACTTTTTTTCTGCAAATTGTCGAAGCAATGGCAGCAAAATTTAGTCGTGAAAGTAATTGGGTAGAATCGCGTTTTGCTAGGGTGGCAAAATTTACCAAAGCAAATTTTATGGGAGATGTAAATTTTAGTCAAAGTCAATTTTTAAATAAAGCCATCTTTCGCACGGCCCATTTTAAAAGTATTACTAACTTCCATCGCAGTCATTTTACTGCCGAAGCTTATTTTGATCAAACTAAATACGATAAACTCGCAGATTTTACCCGTACTTTCTGGGAAAAAGAAGCTAATTTTTCCCAAAGTCAATGGCGAGATCGTCCGCTATTTTCTAAGAGTAGATTTTTAAGTTTATTAACCTTTAGAAATGCCACTTTTGAAAAATCAGGTGCTTTCCGGTCTAGTTATTTTAATGGTGTGGTTAGTTTTCAAGATGTGAAACTTTTAGATCAGGTAGATTTTAGTAATTCCACTTTTACTAACAATAGTTATTTGAGTGTATCAGGATTAGCTTTTGATTCCGATAAAGCGAAAATACTAGGAGATAGAGGAGTAATTGGTCAGGCAATTTATTTACCAAACCTAGCAGGAAATGAGACAGTTTTAAGAAATTTGGTTCGTAATTTTCGCTCCCTAGAACAAATTGCCGATGCTAATCAAATTGAATACAAAACCGAAAAATTGCGATTACAACAGTTAAAACAAAAGCTAAATAATATCTCAGTTATTCGCCTAATTAACCTCACTTGGGTAGCTGATTTTCTGCATACTTCTTTCCTTGCTTTACTATTACTCTTAAGTCAAGATGGTACAAATTTTAGTTTAGTTTTCGGGACAGGAATCATAATTTTTGCCTATTTTGGCTGTTTATTTTGGTTAATTGATCGCGTGCGTCGTCTCACTCCTAAACCAGTAATTCCTAGTCGTTATGAAATCTTTTGTATGGTAACTAGCTATATTATTCTCACCCTTTCTGGTGTGTTTAATATCCTGCAATCTGCCAGTCGTCCCCTACTAACTTTAACAGCTATTGCCCTAATTCTTGTCCCCTTACCCCTAATTTTAATTATCGAACTTTATCGTCGGGGACGCTATCACGATTTAATGGATAGTTCCTATTTTCTGCAAGATGGCAGTATGCGACAATTACGCTTATTAATCACCCGTTTACCCGTGGTTCCTGAATTTCCCCTCTTTCGCGATCGTTATACTCCTATTCCTTGGCAAAAGCGTTGGAATTGGTTAAATTATTACGATTTAAGTCTCAATAATTTGCTAAAATTAGGCTTTAATGATTGGCGAGTTCGCGATCGAGAATTACCCGCTATCATTTCCTTTTTAGTTTGGTATCAATGGGGTATCGGCATCTTTTATATCACTCTCCTTATCTGGACTCTCTCGCGCACAATTCCGGGGTTAAATCTCTTGATTTATTTAAAATAAACTGTAAAAATTTAAATACAGCAGTTATCTTTTCGTTTTGGGTAACAGAAATATGAGTGGAAAGAGGAAAAAACCATGAATGCCAAATTGATTGAATCTCTCGTCCAAATTATCCAATCCCTTTCTGAAGAAGAAAGATTGCTCTTAGAGAATAAATTAGCTGCCCATGAAACTCAAACAGATTTTGATAACCTAGCCCAAGCTTTAGCAGAATTGCGACAAATTTGTGCTGAAGAAAACTATACTATAGAAGTTCCTCCTCGCCAAGATCGTTCTAATCCATTTGCAGAAAGCTTAAATGACATTCCTGTGTGATACTAACATGATCAGCGAGTTAGCACGTCCCCAACCTAATGCCGGCGTGCTACAATGGAGTAGAGAAGTTTCATCGATTGCCCTAAGTGTCATTACCCTCGAAGAAATTTACTACGGTTTAACCTCAAAACCAAATGCCAGAATTAACACTTGGTTTCAGCAGTTCTTTAATTATTACTGTCAAATTATACCAATTACTTCTGAAATTGCTTTATATGCAGGTGAAATACGAGGAAAATTAAGAACTCAAGGCAAAACTCGTTCTCAAGCTGATATGCTAATTGCCGCAACAGCTAAAATTCATAAACTGACTTTAGTAACGCGCAATATTCGTGACTTTGAAGGCTGCGAGATTTTGCTTTTCAATCCATTTAGCTGAGTTACAGTTAGTTCTATTGTTGCTGTGTATGAATATCTACTTAACTGGAAGAAAATTTAAATGCGCGGATAGCTTAATCGCTATCGTTTACAAAGACCAAGTAATTTATATCAAGTACATTTTGACTCACGCGGAGTATGACAAAGATGAGTGGAAAAATGACCCTTACTTTAAACCGTGATACCTACGGAAGGTTACTAGCCGAGTATCTACCAAAAGTGATAGAAAACGATGCAGAAAACGAACAGGCTATTATCCTAGCTGAGACCTTATCTCATCGAGAAAATCGCAGTCTAGAAGAAACCACTTTGTTAAATTTACTCTTGACTTTAATCGAAAAGTACGAACAAGATCATTATCCCCTTGAAGAATCAGAACCCCATTCAATACTCTGGGAACTCATGGAAGCTAACAACTTACAAGAAAAAGATTTATCAGATATACTAGGTTCAAAAACCATAGTTTCTGATATTCTTATTGGTCAACAAATAATAACAGAAAAACAAGCTATAAAGTTAGGACAGTTTTTTCACGTTGACTCAAGTTTGTTTTTAAGTAGGTAGGCGTTAAAAATTATCAGATGCCCCCCTTATCAAGGGAGATCCCCCCGCCTATCGGCACCCCCCTTATCAAGGGGGGCAGGGGGGATCAAACCCCCCTTATCAAGGGGGGCAGGGGGGATCAAACCCCCCAGGTAATTGACCCCTAAACTAATACACTTGTTCTATAGCCTGCCTAAAAAAATTCCAGAAAAGGGAATGAGGGAAAAAAGGGAAAAAAAGGGGAAAAGGGTTACAGAGTCCTCCCGAATACGCAGACTACCCGAAAACCGTAATCGTTGTCGCGGTAGTCGCGGCGGTCGAAGTAGTTGCGAATCGCGGAACGGCAGAAAGTAGGATTGAAGCCCCAAGAACCGCCCCGCAGAGGAGAACGATTATCATTACCATTTTCTATCCAAGGACTGCCATCCGTCGGCGCACCGTCATAGTTATCGTGCCAAGTATCGGCGCACCACTCGCGGACATTGCCGTGCATATCGTACAGTCCAAAGGCGTTTGGGTGAAATTGTCCCACGGGAGTCGTTTGCTGTCGATATTCTCCCTTCGGTTCCTCAGCATAGATTCTGCTGGCATTGTAGTTAGCCAATTCCCCGGTAATGGTTTCCCCAAAGTAAAACGGGGTGGTGGTTCCAGCACGACAAGCGTACTCCCATTCTGCTTCACTCGGTAGTCGGTATTCCCTTCCCGTTAGTTTCGATAATCTCGCGCAGAACTCGATCGCGTGGTCCCAGTTGACTTGTTCCACGGGGCGGCGATCGCTATCGGGACGGTCTTTAAAATAGGCTGGGTTGAGATCAAGGTCTTTTTCTACTTTTAAATCCGTGCGAGAGGCGATCGCTTTCCACTGAGCTTGGGTGATGGGATATTTACCCATGAAAAAGTTGGAGACAGTAACCTCATGTTCAGGGCGTTCATCCTTAAAACTATCTTTCTCATTTGGCGGTGAACCCATCAGGAAAGTTCCCCCCGGGATAGCAACCATAGTCAGGGGTTCGATGCCCTCCCCTAGGGGTTCTTGGTAGTAGTAGGCCTCCAGGGGTTCTCTTTTGGTAATTTCTCCCCGTTTATTGACGTATATGGTCTCGAAGGGGAATTTTAGGAGTTTTTCCGGGGTCAAGATTTCCTGTTTTCGCTGCCTCACTCTCTCCTCGATGTTTTGGGCGATATCGGCGTACTCTCCCCCCCAAGTGCGGAGAACAGCCGCGTCCACCTCAGCGAAATAGAGAGAGCGATCGCTGACTGCATCCGCTAGAGAACCCTGTGGATTGGGGATTAGAGCCGAAAAATCGCGAAATTCACCGTAATGGTCGCGAATATAATCGCCGATGCCGCGCCAAATATCGATCGTGCGCCGGTTGGCACTATCTGCCAACAGTAGCTGACGAATGCCGGGGTAAAAATCGTACCAAGCATCCGGAACCGTCGCTCCCTCCGGACTAAAGGTAGATTTTTCGACCAGTCCGCTAAAAAAGACCTCCGCTAGATGCCAATGTTTACTATCGGGTAAAAATCGCCGCTGTGCCAATCGCATCACTGGAGGAATCAGGGGAACGGCCGCCAGCACTTTGGCCAGTTCTCGGGCCAAGGGACTAGCATCGATTAAAAAGCCTCTCAATAACTCTTCCGGGGATTCCGCTTCCGGAGCGGCTGCCTCTTCTTCTCCGGTTTCACCCATATTCACCCCCGCAGTCTTTGCTCCCATTAAAACCCCCTGAATGGAGTTACCACCGCTCCCAGCGATAAATTTCGCCCAGGTTGCAAAGTGAGCGGGGGATAGATTGAAAATAGGGAACCGATAGAGAATCTGCTTCGTGCGGAGTCTTTCCCCCACTTGCAGTATTGCATTGGCAGAAGCGGGACCCGGTGCGATCAAAGGCCGGAGGATCGCCCCCTCTAAAGCGGTTCGTTGCCATAGCTCCTGCGGGAAAATGTGAGCGATGGTGACGGGGTGTTCTTTGCCCAGATCCGCTAGGGTGGCGAAGGCAGACCCCGATCGCCAAGCTTTCCCCAAAGTATCGGTTAGGACGATAAAAAGTCGGTTTCCAGAGGGTGCAACCAGACTGCGAGGGTTCCGTTCGATTTGCCCGGCGCCGGAAAGCAAACGAGCTTCATTTTCACCCGTCTCGAACCACCAAACCCGCACATCCCTAAAAAAGCCTTGCCAACGGAAGAGGGTGGTCATTCCCCCCGCTAGATCTCCCCAAAATTCCATCGGGGGAGAGCGATCGATCAACAGGTGAACCTCTAACCAACGTTCTAGGGGGGGTCGGAAAGCGAGCATCGGTAATCCCCCCGCTTCGGCCGTCCGTTCCACCGTAACCTCGATATCCAACTCGTCAGCCCGTAATCCAGGCACGCGACGCGCTAGGGGGAGAATTGCCTTACTGATGGCGGTGGGTTCGGGTATCGGAAAGGGATCGGGGACGCGAACGGGAGAAGAACGATCGCTCTCGACCGAATCGCGCTTCTGGGAGGTCTGCATCGGGCGATCGATGTTTTCGGGATAGGCAACGGGGAGCGTTGACTCGATCGCTCCGGGGGGAGGGGTTTTTTCACCGCTGCCGGATGACCGGTTATCTTCCTTATCATTAGATGAGGTTGCTTCCGACTGTTCAGACTGCTCCATCGACCAAGGCGCGATAATTCGATCGAGGTAAGCAGCGCACCAGATCAGTTCTGCCATTTCCCTCTCGTCTTCCCACCAGATGGCTTTTTTCCCTTCCATCTCTCCCCCTACCCTTGCAAGGATTTAAAGATGGTGTCTAGCAGCGATTGGCGATCGGTGGCGGTGAGGTCGTTTCCCTGTAGTAACAGATAGACCGCGTTGAGCAGTTGATCGGTGGCTAGTTTGTCTTTGCGTTTGATTCGATCGAGAAATTCCCGGATCAGATTTCTGGCCGGTTCGTCCAATTGATTCAGGCTCTCCGGGGGGAAACGTTGCTCTAGTATCCGATAGAAATCATCCTCGTTGTCGGGTTGTTCGAGTCTTAAACGCAAACATCGACGCAGGAAAGCAGGGGGAAACTCCCGGGCCTCGTTACTGGTCATGAATACTAGGGGGAACTCCTGACAAGACACACAACCTCGATCGATCGGGATTTTTTCCTCGCTGTCGTCCTGTTGACCGCGATAGGGAAGAACCGATTGGTCGCCGGTTTTTAATCGTGTCAATTCTGGGATCTCAAAAAATCCCTCCTCGAAAATATGGAGGAGATCGTTAGGCATATCGATATCGCTTTTATCGATCTCATCAATTAGCAGCACCGCCGGTCGTCCGGGAAGGGATCGATAAAAAGCCATCCCCATGGGACCTAATCTTAGATAGCTGCCGATATCTGGTTCCTCGTACTCTCCCCCCTCTCCCACTTTCTGTCTTTGTAGGGAAGCTTCCTGTAACCGTCCGATCGCATCGTAGGCATAAAGACCCTCTTTAAGGGTGGTGCGGGAAACGATCGACCAACGGTAGGGGCCGGGTAGTCCCAATTCCAGGGCAACTGCGTAGGCCAGGGAAGTCTTGCCGGCGCCGGGGTTGCCCTCGATCAGTAGGGGACGACGCAAGCAGAGGGCAGCATTCACCAATTCCACCGCTTTCGATTTCTTATCCACGAAGAATCCTAAAGCCCTAGGGTCGATTTTTCCCTGTTCGGGCGGTATTTCCTGCGATTTCGCCGCTTTTGTCCATGCTTCCGGGGATAGGCTAAAACTGCGCCAAGGGGGTGGCGGTGGGATGCGATCGAGGTGTTTTCTTTGTTCTTTGGGTGTGGGTAAACTATTGGCACTCAGGGTCAAACCCCGATAGATGCGAAGTTCTTCTGGTTTGGTAACTGGTTTATTGGCCATTGGATTCCACCACTCTCGTGTTTAGAGGTCTCGGTCTCGGGGAGGGTTTGGGGTATAGATCGTCCCAGAAAAGGGCGATTTTTCGCTTGTTTCTGCGTAATTTTTTGATCTTATCGGGCCAGTTTTTCCATTCCGAGGGTTTTAGATCGTTATCTGTCATCGGTTCGCCGGCGTTTCGACTCCAGACGGCGATCGGCAGGGATTCCACGATCTCTTCCAGATCGGCGATCGATGGTTCGGTTCCGATGTAGTAATCTTTCTGGTCAAGATCGCTATTATTTTCCCATAAAGCTCTCTTGATCTCCTCGATCTCGTCGCGTATTTCTCGGAAATCTTCATCGAAATAGCGATCGAAGGAGTTAATAAAGACGGGGTACTCGTATCCTAGAGATTTCAACGTTGTACCCCGCTTAAATTGAAATTCTTCCAGAGGGTATTTTAAAACTTTTATTGGCAGAAAAATTTCGAGATTTAGCTTTACTTTGTTCGGCAAACTATAACGAGCTTTGCGAATTAAATTAGTGAGAAATGTCTGACTTTCTGGACAAGATTCTATTTCGCTATTTAATTCAATTTTTTCGTTTTCAGCAAATCTTCCTAAGGGGCGATGTTGACTTTTAATCCAAAGATTCATTCTTAAGTGAAATGAGTTGAACACCCTTCCAGTATTATTATCTTTATCGAGATCCTGTTCTATTTCAATTTGAAGTCTCAGTTCTTCTCGATTAATACGTTCCTTGAATTTTTCCCACGACTGCCTGACTTCATTTTGTATTTTATCTAAATCCGCATTTTCTCGATACTTAATAACCCTAGACTGCCAAGCTTCGATAGCATCAATCGACGGGTTAATCCTATCTTCTTCTAATAACCTAGTTCGACACCAATCGGAACAAGCTATGAGAGGACAGATACCCTCTATAACCGGCTTGTTTGATAATTTTTTTAATTGTTTTTTAAGTTCTAGATCGTCCAAAATAAACTCTTCTAAAAATTTACTATTCAATAAAAATGAATTGATAAAAAGTAAATTTTTTGATAAATGTTTTTTAAATTCATTCAATAATTCTTCTGTGAATTCAAGGCGTTTTTCTTCCCAAGTTCGTATGGTTTTAGGAATAACTGGAAAAAATTTTGCTTCTCCCTGAGATCCCGTCAGGTCATGTATAACCTCTTGTTGCATTGAGTCGGGAATTTTTTCATTAACTTTGCCTACAATTTCATCGGGGGAAATATATCGATTACGAGAATGTTCACAAAAATCTTTCAAAACTGCTGCCAACACGGTAGAGAATACACTCTCTTTAGCGGTTTGTTTGGCACGACAAGCGGCGATCGTGTGAACGGCAATACTTTTTTCTTTGCTCGATCGATATATCCCGATCGAGCCAGCAGCGAATTTTGTAACGTCCACCGCTCCCATTTGGGAGTAACAGGTATCGATAATATACAGAATCTGCGCTATCCGAACCCCATCATTATTGAGAGGACGAACTAAATCTTCGGTCGATAGAGCCGTTTGTCCAATTAGGTTAGGATCAGTATCCTCCAGTAAAAGATAATGTCTATCCCCCAGTATATACTCGCCGTGACCGGAATAATAAAAAATGACAATATCGGTTTCACGGCGATTTTGTTGAAGCCATTGAGCAAATTTGAGGGTAATTTCATCTTTTTTCGGATTAATATCTAAATCGGTTAACACTCGCTGGTATCCAAAATCACGAGTAAACAGATCGATTACCCGTTCTAAATCCGTCTCGACGCTGGGTAATTGCTCGTCAGGGTCTAAGTTCTTGTAATCCTTTGTCCCACAAGCGATTAGATAATACTTGGTTTCTTCATCCATATCATTACCCATCAATCGATTAACCCCGATCGAATCGCTTCCCCAGTTTCAACCGCCGTCAGATACCTTTTGGCATCGTGAGCCTCGCAGCCATTATAAACTAACTTATCCTCGACAGTTCCCTCAAATAAAGGGTTGAGTTGCTTTGTCAACGCCACCACATCGCCATCGTCCGCGATATTTACCCATCTTTCCACATTTCCGGGCCAGCACCCCAGATTATTGCGGGGGGATGGTTGCAGTCGATCGAAAATTAATTGTCTTATCCCCAAAGGAGAACCGAGAGTGACAAAGACTTTAATCGGCCATTCTGGATGCTGACATAAAGTTTCGTAACAGACGATCGAACCGAGAGAATGAGCTACAAGTACCCGCGTATCTTCACCGATACATTCTATTACTCGCTCTTGAATCTGCTGTTTTAGCTTTCGATCGTGTAAATAGCCCCCTACTTGCTTAAGATAAGAAATAACCAATTTCTCGGCAATGCTACCGAAAAACCGAGATTCACTTAACCCCGACAAAGCTCTCTGGATAATTTTCGGGGTAGATTTTTCTCTCAAAAGGCTATCTGCATTGGGATGATTATTTTCTAATCGTTCCGTTTCTTGCCACCACGACTGGAGTAATTCTTTTTCCCAATCGGAATCGACATCATTAACATCGTAGTTCGGGATGCCGATCGCTTTCGATTTTCCCCGAAAAATATCTCCGTAAAACGCACAACGAAAATCAGTATCGGACTGTAACTCGGTTCCTGCGAGTTTCAATCCATCCTTGAGACTTGGCAACCACTCAGCAGAAATCGTGTTGCTACCCCTAAATTCTTGCGCGATACCGTGAACACCGACAATTTTAGCCATGATCCTCCAGTTACAGGGCTTTCCTATCCCTGTTAATTTTCAATTTTAAACGGTTTTTCCCACTTTAGAACAAGAATAAAATAAGTAGCTGGTTATATAGCGTTTCTGATTTATAAGAGGTACATTCCCAATCCTGAACAGCTTAATCAGCAAAGGTTTAAGTGTGCCGCACAGATGCGAGAACCGCTATAATTAAATTAAAAATGGATTTTAGGTTCGATCCCCCCTTAGTCCTAGAGTTGATTCATAGTAGGGTTGATTCATGAATCAACCCTACCCTTAGTCCCCCCTTGATCAGGGTGGTGTCTGATAATTTTTAACGCCTACC
>NZ_JADBTB010000087.1:0-37114 GCF_020246405.1 Microcystis sp. M083S1 | reverse complement strand
CCATTGGAGGGATCGGGGGTAAAATTCCTGGACTTTTTCCCTGAAAATTAGGTAACTGACCACCTCAAAATCGGTAAAACCCTACACCCTACACCCCACACCCCACACCCTGCCCCCACGAAAAACTTTTTGCCGCAAACCTTAAGTATTTATTGGGAAAATGGGGGAATGGGGAGATGGGGAAATGGGGGAATTCAACTAAAATCCTAAAACCCAAACACCCTAAAACCCCAACACCCAACACCCTCTTAGTCCGAGAAAAGGTCAACCAAAGTCAACTATTTGCTTCCGAGTTGCTAAAATCCGAGAAATTTTCGCCTATAGACTCGTTGGTTGGGTAATTTTCCTCGGAGTTTAAGTTTTTGCGACTGCCTTTGTGGGAATTTTTACCCCCTTCCCGTCCGATAGCTGCCATGTGGGCGCGATCCCGGCTAACTGCTTCACCGCCCTTTCGTCCCGCTTCGCGAGCTTCTTCGGAGGTAAATTCGTGGGCTGTACCTTTTTGATGAGCAGCTTTACCACCTTTACTAGCGATTTCCTTTTGTTTAGCTTGATCCATAGAGGCAAAACCGCGTTTACTCTTACCTGTCATAATATCTCTCCTTGTGAATGCTGATTTTAAAAGTTCTTAAAGACTTATGCGAGATTTTTAAAACATCAAAATCATGATCCTGTCGCTGGACAAAACATTGAGATTGCCCCGCTTTTTTCCTCTAAGAACTATGGATTCCCATCTAGGATCATAACTCATTAGCTTGACTTCTAGGGAACTAATTACAGCAATCAAAGGGCATATTTTATGTTAAAAAATATTAAGCAAATCGAGCATTTATCAGTCTAAAGATATAGAAGTTATCTTAATGGTGAGGTACAAAGGTTGCCTTTGGAGGAGTCAGTTATCAGTTATCAGTTATCAGCTTTTTTCTCCCTGCTCCCTTCTCCCCACTTCCCCACTTCCCCACTTCCCACTGAAAAGGCTGCCATGCAGCCTTAATTGGGTGTGCGGGCAGCCTAAAGCGTGGTTTTTGGGGATTTAATCGGAAAAAATTAGGGTAAGACTTGGGTTTTTTCGATCAACCATTTATCTCCTTGCCGTACCAAATCATAGCGCAGGTTCAAGGACTCATTATAGGAACGATTGACAATTTCCTTGCCATTATGGAAATACATGGCCTTTTCGTTTACTATCGCTTCCACCGTCGCTAAATTAGGATTTTTCGCATTATTAGTAACCGATCGCACGTCCACTTGATGATCGTAGCGCCAATAATTATTTCCTTGTAAAGCCGCCGCTCGTTTTTGCCAAATTTCTAGGGCCGAACCTGTTAAAACCTCTTTCAATTGCTCTTTTTGGTGTTCACTGCCAAAAGCCGCCGATTTTGCCGCTAACCAAGCTTGAATTGTCTCCTTAGCTGTTTCCTTGCCCAAGGAAGTCCCGTCCATCGCTTCCGCATTAGCCGAGGGAATTTCTAGGATGGGAGTATTTAAAGAAATCGGTAACTGTTCCCCTTGTAGGACTGCCAAAGGAGATTGACTATCGACAATTGCCTTCACCCCCAAGGCCAAAACCGCGATCGTTCCCACTAATCCTACTCCCAATATCGCCACTCGATCAAGTCGCAGTTTTCTGCGGGCTGGTCGTCTCCGTTTCGGTGCGACTAGGTCGGTTTTTACCGTTTCTAGGGCAGCCGGCCGGGAGTTGCCGGCTGCTGGGGGGCGCGGGCGACTAGGACGACGACGGGGGGGATTAAGTGCCGGTTGAGGATCGGCTGCCGTCACCACCACACTGCCCTGAGTATAGGGGGTGAAGGTTTCCTCCTGAGCGGTGGCTCTCAGGGCAGGTACAGTAGTACCTGTCCGCTCACCGTTAACTCTAGCTAAAGAAGGTTTTTGGGGACGAGAGTGGGAAGAAGAATAAGCAGATTCCCTCATCGGTGTCGCTCCTGGCACTGGGTTTAAATGGGTGGGGGGGGTGTGGGTTTTGAGAACATTTACTTCCGATTCTAAGGGTTCGCCAGTCTTTTCTCGAACCGACCAGGCAACTTTTTCATCAGGAAACCCTGACAATTCTTCCAAATAATTTTGTACGTCTTCCTCGGCAAAATACTCTTTGAGTGAGGCTTTCCGCTCGACTAAATCACTAAAATGGCAGAAAACTTCTGTTTGTAACCAACGCTCACCGTAACGACATAACCCGGGTAGAAGATCGGGAGATTGCCCGGATTGTTCCCTAATATAATTTAATATTTCTTGCTCTTGACTTGTTTCTAAAATTGTGCTTGCTTGTTCGGTTTGACCGAGCAGCAGGGCGCAGATCGATCGCTCGATGGAGACATCCTGATGTTTTTGTAATTGCTGCAGGCGATCGCTGGCTGCGACAATAGCGGCGGGTTGTTTTTGGGCGAAACCGCGGGCAATCAAGGCATAGACCAGCAGGTAATTACCCACTGCCGAGGGGCGTTGTGCCTCTTTCGCCCAGATTTTCTCCTGTTCGGCCTGAGTCAAATAAACCCGTAACTGTTGAATAAAGCGTAAAAAATTATCTACCCCCAACCCAGAGCGGTCATCGCCGGGGCCATCGATGCCGCCGCGAGCGGCCAACATCTCCTCCAAGAGATTTAAGCCGCGCTGACGGGCAAGACCGGGTTTTTTTTCTTGGGATAACAATTCCAGAATGCGGTAGGGACGCAGGCGATCACAATCATGGCGAATCTCGCTGGCCACTTGCGTGAACATTTGTTCTTGTTCCAAGCAGGTCAGGGCTTTGGCCGCGGTGCTGGCGGCTTGTTCATAATTTTTATCCTGCCAATATTCCCGACTTAATTCCCCGTAGGCCAAAGCCAAGGTTAAGATCATGTCTGGGCGAGTAGTTGGCTCCAAATCCAGATAAGTTTCGGCCAAACGAATCACTAACTCGTATTCTCCCAACTCTTGCAGGATGAGCAAAGCTCCCACCAGATCGGCGGGGGCAATGGTAATCTGGGGAGTGGGATATTCCGGCGAAGCCGCGGCCGCCTCGCCACCCTGAGAATCTAGGTTTTCGGCGGTGCTTTCTGGGTTGAGAAGCAAGGGATTGGGGTCGAAAAATTGGGCATCGTAATCACGACGGCGATCTGGCTCACTTAACACTTGGTAAGCTTCATCTAACAAGTGCTGACGGGCGATGATCGCTGTTTGACTGTATTCTTGACGTGGCAATTGCCGTCCCCGGTCGGCGTGGGCCAAATCAATTTGCTCGGCACTCACCTGAAAGGGGATTCCCAATATCCTGTAGTAGTCGAGAGGAATGCGCACGGTTAGCTGTACCTCAACTCTGGAGAGTCCTTAGTGAATTAAGTGATGTAAGTGAGAGCGGAGCGAGTAAAATAACAAGATACCATCTTATCCTAGCCAATCTCTGACTGACTAAGATTAGATTTGAGAGAGAAAATACCAAGAACCCCTTGGTTTAAGACCAAAAAATTCACTGCCAGAATTCTCGAAAAATCTACCGCTTCCTCTCCCCTTGCCTTTTTGTTGTCTAAATGATACTACAGACCCTATGATTTCCGAACGTACTTTACCAACCTTTAATCCTGCTTCCATCATTATTACCAAAGCTGAAGGTCTTCGCCTATACGAGGATATGGTTTTGGGGCGGATGTTTGAAGATAAATGTGCCGAAATGTATTATCGAGGCAAAATGTTCGGTTTTGTCCACCTCTACAACGGTCAAGAAGCGATATCTAGCGGTATTATTAAAGCCTTGCGTCAGGGAGAAGATTACGTTTCTAGCACCTATCGCGATCACGTCCACGCCCTTAGTGCCGGAGTTCCCGCTAAGGAGGTAATGGCGGAGTTATTCGGCAAAGCTACCGGCTGTAGTAAAGGACGGGGCGGCTCCATGCATATGTTTTCCGCCGAACATAAGCTTTTAGGGGGTTACGCTTTTGTGGCCGAGGGGATTCCCGTCGCAACCGGGGCGGCTTTTCAAAGTAAGTACCGTCGCGAAGCTATGGGTGATGCCAGTGCCGATCAGGTAACGGTCTGTTTCTTCGGGGATGGGGCGAGTAATAATGGCCAGTTTTTTGAGTGTCTGAATATGGCCGCTCTCTGGAAGTTGCCGATTATCTATGTGGTGGAAAATAATAAGTGGGCGATCGGTATGGCCCACGATCGAGCCACTTCTCAACCGGAAATCTATAAAAAAGCCAGTGTTTTTAGTATGGTCGGTGTGGAAGTGGACGGTATGGATGTGGTCGCCGTTCATGCCGCCGCCAGAGAAGCCGTGGCTCGGGCCCGCGCCGGTGAGGGACCGACTTTAATTGAGGCCTTAACCTATCGTTTCCGGGGTCACTCTCTGGCAGATCCCGACGAGTTACGCAGTGCTGACGAGAAACAATTCTGGGGCGAAAGAGATCCGATCACTCGCTTTGCCGCCTACCTCTACGAGCGAGATCTGGCCACGAGAGAGGAATTAAAAGAAATCGAGCAGAAAATTCAAGCTGAAATCGAGGAAGCGGTTAAATTTGCCGAATCTAGCCCCGAACCCGATCCTAGTGAACTAACTCGCTTTATTTTCGCTGAAGACGAGTAATTTCAGTGATCGGTGATCAGTGATCGGTGATCAGCTGCTGAAGGCAAGAGGCAAGAGGCTCTAAAAAAGAATTTGGCAATTCTCCTACCTAAAAAGAAGGTTAGAAACTAAATACATCAAAGCTTTTAGCTTAACCAATTAGGTTTTAGATTCGGTCGAATTTTTTCTTGACTAATCACTGTTTACTGATCACTGTTTACGCGACTGTCAACTAAGGTATTCTATGAGGGGGAGAAGAAAAATCCCGCCTCGAAGATGGTTGTTGTTGAAAAAATCCGTAAAAAATAGTTGCGCTCTTGTATAATCCGCTAAAATCCAGAGAAATAGCTTTTGCCATGGCGACTACAGAAGCATTGAACCCAAGTCAGTTCTCACTCTTAACCAACCTCACCGCTGATCGTTCAAGTTCACCCAACCCACAACAAGAAATGGACAAAGTTATCATTCTCGTTAATGCCGAAGCTCAAGCCAGTGGTCAGATGTCTCGGCTATCGCCCGTTACCGAAAAGATGGTGATTGCCTTAAAAAATGCGGTTCCTAAATCCTTGGCGGTGGAGGTGACGGGGACGGCTTCTTTGTGGTCAAAAATGGAGTCGGGTAAAACCGGCCAAAATAATTTAATCTGGTGTCCCTTAACAATTCAATTACCCAATTGGGTGAATTTTCCTGGCAAAAAAGTTTATCAAGCTTGTCGGGATATCGAGGAAAGACGCACTTGGGTTGCCCAGACCCTGCACTATAAAACCAGTCAGGGAGATTCCTCTTTTGGGGATCTTTGGTTGCCGATCACGGTGACATCTAAGGGTTTAGAATACGGTGAGGTAATCGGGGAGGGTATGATCCCTAACGCCTACAGTCAACCGATTAGTCTAGAAAGAGAGAGTCTTAAGTCTTTACATCGGCTGGCAGCGCAATTACTGGATAATTTACAGGCTCCTGCTTCCGTTTATTTGCTACAGTTTCGTCTGGCTCATCGAGAAGTGGTTTTTGATCGTCTCTGGCCTTTTCCTGCCGCACCTGCGATCGCTTCTCTGCGCGGTCAACAGACAGACCTCTATGCAGCCTACTGGAATTGTTTACGTCGGCAAGCAATGCTCGACCATTCCTTGGCAATTTAATCCAGTAGCAGAGAAAAACTGTCTAACTTTGGCCACAACAGCGATCGATCCCTAAGCTATCTAAAATTAAATCACTGATGGCGTTAGCGATCGGCTGGTGTGGGGAGCGGGGAGCGGGGAGCAGGGGACAAGGGGAGAAGGATATTGTTTGAAGGTGGAATGAGATGCGATCGGCAATGGAGAAGCAAGGTTTTTGAGCCACTAGCTTTCAAAATCTTGCACCTCTTCCGCTAAAAAAGCTCCAAAATCCTTACTTCGTCTATATTGCACGTTTATTCAGCCAACCCTAATTATTGGTGCTGCCCAAGAAATCGCCTCCCTGCAGCTTAGCAGTAATCTATTAAGTTGACAAAAGCGATACTTTGGCAGAATATTGAGCGTAGTAGCCGCCATAAAAACACTGCCTTTGTCCGTTCAATCTCTCGAAAATGCCGAAATATTCGCTAATTATTCCGATTTATAACGAGGAAGAAACCATCCGAGAACTCTATCGTCGTGTCAGTGCCGTCATGGATAGTTTAGATGATTCTGTGGAACTGATTCTGATTAATGATGGCAGTGGGGACCGATCCTTAAAATTAATGCGGGAACTACAGGAAAGAGATGCTAGGGTCTGTTACATTAGCTTTGCTCGTAACTTTGGCCATCAGGCAGCAGTAACTGCGGGACTCAATTTCGCTAGGGGTCAAGTTATTGTTGTCCTCGATGCCGACTTGCAAGATCCACCGGAATTGATTCCCAAAATGATTGAGTCTTGGCAAGCAGGTTATCATGTGGTTTACGCCCAGAGAACAAAACGGAAAAAAGAAAGTTGGTTTAAACGCCTGACTGCCTACGTTTTCTATAGATTGCTGGGACAATTAGCCGACGTGGATATCCCTGCGGACACGGGGGATTTTTGTCTGATGGATCGTCAGGTAGTGGACCTATTAAATTCTATGCCAGAACGGAATCGTTATATTCGCGGTTTGCGGGCTTGGATTGGTTTCCGACAAACTGCTGTTAAATTTGAGCGGGATCCCCGGTTTGCTGGCGAAGTCAAATATACTTTTAAAAAATCCCTAGCTTTAGCGATTAATAGCTTGGTGTCTTTTTCTAAGATTCCCCTGCGTCTTTCCACTTATTTAGGCTTATTTTCTGCTTTAATTGCCCTGTTGATGGCTTTACTGGTTCTCTACTGGCGACTGCAGCAACCCGACTCTCCCGTTACCGGTTTAGCTACTATCTTGATCGCTGTGTTTTTCTTGGGTTCAGTACAATTGATCAGTATTGGCATATTAGGGGAATACATCGGGCGAATTTACGAAGAAGTTAAGGGCAGACCAGCCTATACAATCGCTGAGATCGCTGGGTTGGAAATTAATTAAACTTTTCAAACAACTATCAATTAATTCTTGTTGATTGATGACCTACGGACAAATAAACTTATGATGGATCAGAGAAAATATTTACCCGATCGATTGGCCGCTAATTTCGGAAAGTTTTTGATCATTGCTATTTTATTAATCGGAATTGGCCTACGATTTTTCAATGTAGAGCAAAAAGTCTATAGTGCCGATGAAGTTAGACGTATTATGCGTTTTTCGGGATACACGACTCAAGACGTGCGGGAGCAGGCTTTCAACGGTGAAATTATTGGCAGGAAAGACCTACAATATTTTCAATATCCTCATTCCGAACGCTCTCTATCCGATGCCTTGCGCTCTATGATGAGGAATCCAGAACATCCTCCCCTATACAATTTGTTAGCGCGCTTCTGGATGCAGTTAATCCCCATCGAACATTCGGCCAGAACTTTCTCGATTTTCTTAAGCATCCTAGCCATTGCTTGCCTTTATTGGTTATGCCTAGAATTGTTCGATTCTTCGCTAACGGCCTCGATTGCAATCGCTTTATTCGCTGTTTCTCCCCTTCGGATACTTTCGGCACAAAACGCTACCCAATATAGTTGCTGGACAGTGACAATTCTTTTATCAGGAATTGCTCTTTTACGAGCAATCCGTGAAAATACGCTTAAAAGTTGGCTCTGGTATAGCCTCAGTTTAGCCTTGACTTTTTATACTCATTTATTTTCTGCTCCCGTCGCCATCGCCCAAGCTTTATATGTGATTCTTCTAGAGAGATTGAAAATTACAAGGACAGTTGTTAGCTATGTATTGGCAGGTGTTGGCAGCTTAGTTTTATTTAGCCCTTGGCTATTCGTGGTTTTTACCAACCTAGACAAAATTGATCGCAACACCCAATACTATCGACAGTTTAAGACTAATATCATCGAAATATCTCAAGCCTTATTCCGTCATACTGGTCATGTATTTGTGAATTTCTTTCACCGCAAAGGAAGATTAGAATCGGCTTTACATTTATTAATATTATTGTTAGTGGTTTATTCTCTTTATCATCTCATCCGATACGCATCGCCGAAAGTTTGGTTATTCCTCATAACTTTGATTGTTGTTCCGACACTGTTTCAAATTGTACCTGATTTATTAAAACCATCGATCCGCTCCCTACAAGCCAGATATTATATGCCGACTTTTCTGGCAATCCGGATGGCTATATCCTATCTGATTGCCAGTTATATCGGCTCAAAATCGCCAAAAAATTGGCTGCACTATTTAGGACAACAAATCTTGCTAATTTTGCTGCTACTAGGTATAGTATCAGGTGTATTTCTGGGTTTAAATCCTGATGCGGCTTTAGATGATCAACGAGGTACGGCCAGTGGAGCTAATCTAAAAATCGCCCCTGTTTTAAACTCCATGACCAAGCCGATAGTCATCAGCGATAATACCCCTAGTTTCTTTTTGGCATTATCCTATTTAGTTAACGATCAAGTTAAGTTTCAATTATTTCAGGATGGCGATGTGGAATCCTGGCGGCAAAAACTCAATCTCAAGGAATTAGCCCAAAACTACAGTAATATCGTCGTGGCACATCCCGAAGAAGATTTTGTTAACTTCTTAAATGAACAGTACCCCATTCGCACAGAAAAATTAGCAGAGCAGCTAATAGAAATTAAACTCCAATAGCAAAGAAAAACTGTCTAACTTTGGCCACAACAGCGATCGATCCCTAAACTATCTAAAATTAAATCACTGACAGCGTTAGCAATGGCGAATTCACTATAAAAACTTTCACGAAAATCAAAAGCTTGCATCTCGGTAACGATCGCAATCACCAAGCTACCGAGATCGTTTTCCCCTTCCAAACGCTGACGCAGAAAAATTTGACTAGCACGTTCAGCGATAGTTTCATTAATAGCTTCGGGAATAAATTCCGCATCTAACCAACGATGTAAAGCGGTGCGCAGCCAAGTTTGTTCCTGTTGGGGATTTTCGATCGGTGGTAAAGTAATAGGCGGAATTGGTGGGGGATGATCAGGCATAATTAGAGAATGATCAGGCTACGAGACTGAATTCTTGGGGGAGTCGTGGATACCGCCTCTATTATACAAGGATACGCACGCGGTTACTTTCTCATGGCCGATGAGGGGGGCAGATTGGATTGGTATTCTAGTAAAAATCGCGCTCTTATCCCTCTTGATCGGCGTTTTAGGTATCCCACGTCCCTAAAACGAGTTTTGAATCAAAATCGCTTTACCGTGGCTATTAACCGCGATTTTGCTGGGGTTTGTGCCGGTTGTGCTGATCGCTCGCTGACTTGGATTTCCCCGGAGTTAATGCAAATTTATCAGCAATTACACCAGGGCGGTTGGGCTTACAGTTTCGAGACTTGGCAAGGGGATCAATTAGCGGGAGGGATTTTAGGTTTGGCCATTGGCGGGGTTTTTATCGGGGAATCGATGTTTTATAAAATTCCCGATGGTTCTAAGGTAGCCATGGTCAAGCTAGTCGAACACCTTAGAGAACGGGATTTCTGTCTATTTGATGCCCAAATGCAAAATCCCCATCTGGCTAGATTTGGGGCCTATACTATCTCCGAAAAAGAATATCATCCCCTACTTGAAGGCGCTCTGTTGAAGCATTGCCATTTTGTTTAAGTAGGGTTTGCGGCAAAAAGCTTTTCGGTGGTGGCAGGGTGTGGGGTGTGGGGTGTGGGGTGTGGGGTTTCATCGATTTTCAGGTGGTCAACTACCTAATTTTCAGGGAAAAAGTCCAGGAATTTTCCCCCCGATCCCCGCAATGGCTGGCACTTTTTGAGGGGAAAAAAGTCCAAAAGTCTTATCCAAAAAGGTTTTTAGATTTATTCAGCAGACCCTAAGTATTGTTTCCGATTGTGGCAGTCATCTTAATAGTGAGGTACTAATTTTTCGTTTTGGGGGGCCAGTCGTCACGATTCGGTCGTCAATAGCAAATTAGGTTATACTTCATCTTTAAGAAAAAAGCTGTAAGAATCGACCTCGAAAATGTCTTGACCATCGAACCCGATTCAAGGTATTCTATCAGGGTAGATCAGACAGTAATAAAATTCAGATTTAAATTGGCAATGTTAAACCAGTTAAGAATTCTAATTGTTGATGATAATGAAGTAGATCGGATCGCCGTGCGCCGATTCTTAAGAACATCGGAGATGGCGATAGAAATAACAGAAGCCGCTGACTATCAAGAGGCTAAAGAAAAGATGTCCAATAATCTTTTCGACTGTATGTTTATCGATTATCTTCTACCCGATGGAGATGGTTTGACTTTGGTGCGGGAAATTCGGCAACAGGGACTTAAAATACCCCTAATTGTCTTAACCGGTCACGGAGACGAAGGAATTGCCGTAGATATGATGAAAGCCGGCGCTTCCGATTATCTGAGTAAATTTCGTCTTTCTGCCTCGCGCTTAAATCAAGCGATGCGAAACGCCCTACGCATCTATGAAGCGGAAGAAGAAGTGGCGATTGCCAAACAAGAAAAAGAGCAATTGGCTAGACAAAAAGAAGATTTTGTTTCGAGGATGACCCACGATTTGCGAACTCCATTAGTGTCTGCCAATCACATATTAGAACTATTTCAAGAAGGTTTATACGGTGAGATTACTCCCGAAATGAGTCGAGTCATTCATGTGATTATTCGCAGTAATACAAATCTCTTGGAAATGGTTAATAATCTTTTGGAAGTTTATTGTTATGAAAACGGCGAAAAGACACTTAATTTTACTAAATTAAAGATTATCGATATTCTCGAAGAAGTCTGTCAGCAGTTAACTCCCCTTGCCCGAGAAAAAGGACTAGAATTAAGCTTAAATGCCGAAAATGCTGGGGAAATTTTCCTAACTGGCGATCGCTTGGAACTGCGGCGCGTTTTTACCAATCTCATCGGCAATGCGATTAAATTTACCCAAAAGGGTGATGTGAAAATTCATCTCATCCCCGCTACAGAGGAAGATACTTTTGTCACCATTGTCGTCGAGGATACTGGTATAGGCATTTCAGCAGAAGAACTACCCCGGATTTTTGAGCGCCTGTACTCCAGTTCCCCAGACAGTTCCAACAATGGGTTAGGACTTTATCTCTCCCGTCGCATTATTGATGCTCATGGGGGAACTATTGCCGTCACCTCAGAATTAGAACGGGGTAGTAGCTTTTCTGTCCGTTTACCTGTCTAGAAAGATCGATAATAGAAAAAATACTTTCTGCCGATCGGTCACTGTTAATGGCTTCTAATTGGGATATCTTGTTAATACAAGCGGCGCGTCAGGGCAATCTCGCGCGGGTTCAAGCTTTACTGAGTCAGGGGGCAAATGTCAACGCCACTGATGTGCAAAATACTACGGCCTTAATCTATGCCGTGCAGGGGGGTCATAGGGAAATTGTGGCGATTTTGCGAGAATTTGGGGCTGATATCAACAAAAGTAAACAACCTCAAGGTTTAACCCCTCTCATGTTAGCGGCTGCCCTCAATCACAGTGAAATCCTTGCTCAATTAATCGCCGTCGGCGCTAATGTCAATCAGCTCAATCAAGATGGTACACCAGCACTAATGATCGCCGTTTATAAGGGTCATACAGCGATCGCAGAACAGTTATTAACCGCCGGTGCTCGGGTCAATATGCGCGATCGGGATGGAGATACGGCTTTATCTGTAGCGATCAGACAAAATTACGCCGCAATTGTCCGTTTACTGCTCGATAGTGGTGTAGATGACGAAATACGTCAAGAAGCTTGGTTACAGGCTCTCACCGCCAATTGCCCAGAAATCCTCGAATTGTTTATTACCCGTGGTATGCCCCTCGATTCTCCCACTTTATCCGGGGAAACTCCCCTAATTTTGGCTGTAGAGAGGGGAAATCTCGGCAGCGTGCAAACTTTACTGCAAGCGGGAGCAAATCCGAACATCAGCACGGAGGAGGGAGAAACTGCCCTCATGATCGCTGCTGCTGAGGGATATTTCGATATTGTCCGACTTTTACTCGCTAAGGGGGCTAGTATTGACAATCAAAATCAGGCTGGGGAAACGGCTCTGCATTTAGGGACGATCGAAGGACATCTAGAGATCGTCCAGGCCCTAGTACAAGCCGGCGCTTTTGTCAATCACCGCAACCATTTTGGTGATACACCCCTGATCATCGCCACGGTACAAGGATACGAAGCGATCGTTTTAGAATTGTTAAAACAGGGGGCGGAGCCTAACCTAACTCAGCAGGGAGAAACACCGTTAACTTTAGCTTTACAGCGCCAATTTACGGAAATCTGCCGTTATCTCCTCGACTACGGGGCTAATCCCAACGCCGTTTATCCCGATGGCAAAACCGTCCTCATGAAAGCTTGTGAGGGCAATAATAGTCAACTGGTGCGCCGGTTAATCGATATCGGCGCCGATGTCAATAAACTCGATTTTAGCGGCGCTTCCCCTTTAATGTGGGCGAGTTATCACGGTTGTCTCGACACGGTTAAAGTTTTGTTAGACGGGGGAAAAGTGTACTTAAATCAGAAAAATCAAGGGGGAATGACCGCTTTAATGTTAGCTAAATTTAATCACCATCACGCGATCGTTTCTTTATTAAAACAAGCAGGAGCGATCGAGTAAGCTGCCCACGCATTTAAATTGCTTGTTGAGATGAGGCGATCGGCGATCGGCAGGAGATAGGGTTTTAGGGTTTTAGGGTTTTAGGGTGTTAGGGTGTTAGTTGAAATTCCCCCACTTCCCCACTTCATAATTCATAATTCATAATTCCCATCTCCCCACTTCCCCACGAGAAACTTTTTGCCGCAAACCCTAGGTAGTCAACAGCTTACCATGACCACGGTGATATTATCGGAACCGCCAGCTTTTTTGGCCGCTGCCACTAAATTCTCGACAATTTCCTGACAATCGGCACCGGTTTGCAAATAATCGCTAATTTCCTCGTCGGACACTTCTTCTGTCAAACCATCACTACAGAGAATTAAACTATCGCCAGATTGTATATCCAGGGGAGACACCGTCACTGGGGGCAAATCGCGACGACCAAGGCATTGAAATAAAACGTGCCGCCAAGGGTGGTTTTTCGCTTCTTCTTCGGACATATCGCCCATTTTTACCGCCCTAGCTATCCAAGTATGATCTTCCGTCACCTGTTCTAATTTTTGCTCACGAAAGCGATAGAGACGGGAATCACCAATATGGGTGTACCAAGAACCCTCATCTCGGAAGATAGCCATGACTAGGGTTGTCCCCATGTCCTGTCTTTCGGGATTTTTCAGTTGATCTTCAATAATCTTCTCGTTAGCGGCAGTAATTGCCTCCTGCAGCAATTCCCCGGCAGCCAGGGGTGACTTCCAGTGTTCTTCTAGATGAGCTTGGATAGTTTCAGTGGCGATTTGACTAGCTTCCTGGCCCCCCGCATGACCTCCCATACCATCGGCAACGATAAAAAAGCGTCGCTCGGGGTCGATATAATAACTATCCTGATTAACCGACCGCACTACACCAGGATCGGTCAGTCCTCCAAAAGAAAGATTGTTCATGGAAATTTCTGCTGCTAACACAATAATTATTATCCTGCGATCAATTACATCATGCGATCCTGACGTTCAATTTTTCGCCAAAGTCTCAAGAGGGCTATCCCCGGAAGCAGGGAAATCGCCATCGGCACTAAAGTTAACCAACCAAAACCACTGATAAATAGAAGCGTCGCTGAGATAAGCAAAGCACTGATCAGTAAAGTATAGTTGGTTCCCATTTGAATCATACCCAATCGCCGCAAAAGTCGATCGGATTCGCTGGAACGTACCCGGACACGGATATCACCCCGTTCTAATTTTTCGATCGTATCATCGATGCGTCGGGGTAAACTCAGGGCGGTGCTGCTCACTTGGGCTGCTTGTCGTCCTAACTCATCGAGGATATTACTGCCATTATTTCCTGTCATATCATTTACTAATTGCAGGGCAAAAGGTTGGGCCACTTCCATAAAGTTAAATTCGGGATCGAGTCCTTTGCCTACCCCTTCCAGGGTAGAAAATGCCCGCATGACAAAGGTAAAGGTAGCGGGAAAGCGAAAAGGCTGATCATAGGCGATTTCATAGAGATCATCGCTGATAGAGGCCACGGATTGCTCCTCAAAGGGTTTATCCATGAAGTTATCGAGCATATACTGGATCGATCGCCGCACTGCTCCCATATCACCATTAGCAGTTAATGCCCCCAAATCCACCAGAGAAGTGACCACGCGATCGGCATCTTTTTGGGCAATTCCCAAGAGAGTCTGCATTAATTTTTCGCGCACATTGGTCTTAATTTGTCCCATCATGCCGAAATCGTAGAAAATTAAGGAGCCATCACTATCAACGGCAATATTGCCGGGGTGGGGATCCGCGTGAAAAAAGCCGTTATTGAGTAGTTGAATTAGATAGGCTTTTGCCCCCAGTTTAGCCAACAATTTGCGATCGAGTCCGGCCGCTTCTAGGGCTTCATAATGACTGATTTTGATGCCGGGGAGGTATTCTAGGGTTAAAACTTGGGGAGAGGTGTAGCGCCAATAGACTTTTGGTACTTTTACCCAATCTTCCCCGCGAAAATTACGGCGAAAAGTGTCGGCGTTACGACCTTCGTTGAGATAATCGGTTTCTTCCCAGAGAATTTTACAGCATTCTTCATAAATTCCCGTCCAATCGCGACCTTTACCCCATTTGGGATGATTTTGGAAGTATTGGGCGATTTTTTTCAGGATAGCCAGATCGATACTAAATAATTTTTTCAATCCGGGCCGTTGGACTTTGACCACCACATCTTCCCCGCTGTTCAGTTGGGCCCGGTGAACTTGCCCTAAACTAGCGGCTGCTAGGGGGATGGGATCGAAGCTTTTAAAGAGTTTATTCAGGGGTTTACCGAGGGATACCTCGATAATTTTGCTGGCCTGTTCGTAGGTAAATGCGGGAACCTGATCCTGTAGTTTCGAGAGTTCTTCCACATATTCGAGGGGAAAAAGATCGGCGCGGGTGGAGAACAGTTGACCGACTTTAATAAAAGTCGGTCCCAATTCTAGCATGGTTTCCCGAATCCAAGCGGCCTGTTTTCTGCGTCTGCCGGCGAGTTTTTCTTGGCTATAGCCGCCGTTATAGCTCCATTTTTTACCGTTGAGCCAGAATTGATACAGTACGGTCAGAACGAATCGCCAAATATCTAGACGACGACGATTGATGGAATAGCTTTCTCGATTCCAACGATAGCTATTTTTGGCGACTTCGAGGGCCGGCATTGCTGGGTTTAACTCTAGGGTAACGGGGACGGGTAGAAGGGCTGACACGCAATTTTTGGGGCTTTAAAGCGACTAAAAGAGGGTTTTTGGTTAATTCTGGTGGTTTTTTAGTTCCGAGCGCAATTGGGCGATTTCGGCCCGCATTTCGTCGATGTTTTCCTGCACATCGGCACTGGAGGAACCACCGGACTCTGTACCAGTATATACTCCCTTTTCCATGGCTCGCTCGGCTCTCATTTGCACTTCTTCGACGAATTGCCGCAGGTTTTCCCGTTGTTCGGCATCAAATTTGCCTAATTCGCTTAAAGCGTTGGTAAACGCATCTTCTAGCTGTTCACCGATCACTTCAGCGATCGCTCGTCCGAGGAAAAAGGCGTGAATAACGGGGTTAGTCATAATCTTAAATGGATGTTTTCGCTTGCTGGGGTTTGTGGACGGGAAAGGCGATAATAGATTCCCTAACTACTAGGTTAGGCGACAGAACCGGAAAAGGCAAATCGTTTTTCTGAAAACGGGGGTTAGACGGGGGGTTAATCGACAAAATTAAGGGAAAGAAAAGGCTCTAAGGCGGTAAAGTCCGGTTCGATCGCGTCGAGAATTATCGCTGAAATCAACCCGATTAGCGAAATAATAGTGTCATCAACAATATCGGTCTCAGGAGAGTTAAGATGCTCAGAAAACGTTTATTAATCCCCTTAATACTATCCCTAGTCACTTTTGGTCTAGTGGTGGCCTGTAATTCCGGCACTCCCACCAGTCAAACTAACCCCAGTCCCGCAGAAAAGGCCGCCACTGCTGCTATTCCCATCGGTGCAGCTTTGGCTCAAACCAGCAATGTCGCCCTATTGGGACAGGAACAGGTGATCGGTGTCAAGATAGCTGAAACATATTTTAATAAAAAGGGCGGGGTCAATGGAACACCGATTAAAGTTATTGTGCAGGATGTGGCTGGGGATGAACAGGGGGCGATCAACGCCATTAATACCCTGATCACTCAAGATAAGGTGGTGGCTATTCTCGGTCCGTCCCTGTCCCAACAAGCTTTTGCCGCTAGTCCGATCGCCGATCGAGCCAAAGTTCCTATTCTCGGCCCCTCTAACACGGCTAAAGGTATCCCCCAGATCGGTGAATATGTGGGTAGGGTGTCTGCTCCTGTGGCTGTGGTTGCTCCCAATGCGATTAAAACCGCTTTAAAAATCGATCCCAAGATTAAAAAAGTGGCTGTCTTTTTTGCCCAAAATGATGCTTTTAGTAAATCGGAAACGGAAACTTTTCAAGAAACCCTGAAAAGTTTAAATCTTGATATTGTCACCGTGCAGAAATTCCAAACCACCGATACAGATTTTCAAAACCAAGCCACCGCCGCTATTAATATTAAACCAGATTTAGTGGTTATTTCTGGTTTGGTTGCTGACGGGGGCAATTTGGTCAAACAGTTGCGACAATTAGGTTATCAGGGGTTAATTATTGGTGGCAATGGTTTAAATACTTCTAATATTTTCCCAGTTTGTCAAGCTCAATGTGATGGTATTCTCATCGCTCAAGCTTATAACCCAGAATTAGATAATCCTATTAATCGGGATTTTGTCGCCGCTTATACAGCAGAAAATAAAAAAGCACCGCCCCAATTTACCGCTCAAGCTTTTACGGGAATTCAAGTTTTTGTCGAGGCCTTAAAACGGGTAGATGATAAAAATAAACTCAGTACACTTTCCCTCGAACAAATTCGCCAACAATTAAATCAGGAAATCTTAGCGGGTAAGTATGTGACTGTCCTGGGAAATATTGCTTTTACTCCCGAAGGGGAAATCATTCAGGATAAATTCTCCGTGGCACAAATTAAAATGGATGCCGATGGTAAAAATGGTAAATTTACTTTTGTGAAAAATTAATCAGTAAAGGGTTCTTCTCATTTCTATCTCGTTGCAAGGAACTCCCTTGCAACGCATTTCCAGAGGTTCTAGCTTTTGTGTAATACTAAATCCTGTTTAAAGTGTTTAAGACTATTAAATTTGTGACTTTCCCTCACCTATAGGTGAGCAGCAGAAGTTATTCAAAGAGGGCGAATGCAATTCGCCCCTACAATAATATTATTAATATTATTGCGCCAATGGTAGGAGCGCACCGCGTGCGCCCAAAATGTCCTCTAGATATTTGTCCAAAATTGAGATGCACCCAAATTATCCCTATTCTTCTTCCTTCCACACAAAAACCAGAAGAGCCTTGCTCTCAGCTATTTCTGGAATTTCTGGCGATTATTAGTAGTGAAATTTACAGGAAATAATAACAATTTCTTGATCAGACACGCTATAAACTAGGCGGTGTTCTTTTGTAATGCGTCGTGACCACAATCCTGATAGTTCATGTTTTAATGCTTCTGGTTTTCCTAATCCAGAAAAAGGCTATCTTTGAACATCTTTAATAAGGCTGACAATTTTAGCGTAAACTTTTTTATCTGCGATCACCCATTAATTAAACTAATCAAAACTTCGGGTTAGAAAGGCGACTTTCCTCATAAGTTAGCAGCATCTACATAAATATAACTATCAGGATTTTTCAGAGATTCTATTGCCTCTTGGAGATGTTGACGGTTAGCTTCTGTGGAAAGCAGATAGTCCGTTTCATCCATTTCAGCAGCTTCTTTAATCAACAAAATCGCTTCGACAAATGTTCCTTCTGGTAAGTCGAGGGGAGGTAAACTAAGTTGACCATTTTTGATGATTGTTTGGTATTTTAGTGCATTCATAGAATTCTACTATTCTTGATATTCTATTAAGTACCTAAGCAAAATTAATTACACATATCTAACCACCTCTTGCCTCTTGCCTCTTGCCTATCTTCACTAGGAAATTAATTTTGCACGACTACTTAATTATAGCAGTTTCAAAGATAACTTGGCTCTTCTCGTTTCTGTATAGTCTTACCTCGTTGCCAGACTATCCCTTGTAACACACTTCCAGAGGTTCTAGCTTTTGTGTAACCCATCAGGGAAGGGAGGGAGACACTCCCTCCCTTGTCTTCAGTGTTAAGAATGTTAGACATAGATAAACAGGCGATTTAGTGGGAAAAATGCGCTCGCTGTGGGTTAATCCGGTTAGAAGCGGCTCAATTCAGCCAATATAAACAGAATTTTGCCAATTTAGCTAAACAGGTTTTATTGCTGTAACTGATGACCACAGCTACTACAAAAGCGATCGGTTGCTGCTACTTTTGCCCCGCATTGACTACAAAATCGCGTTTTACTGACGGTTTTTGCGTCTCCCATACTCATTTTCATATCTCCCATTTGCATTTCCATGGGGGTAAAATTCATCGACATATTACCCATTTTCATCGGTTGCATCGGTTGCATCGGTTGCATCGGTGGGGAGGAGAAACTGGTAGCGGTTGTCGATTGAGAGGACTGAGAAACTCCAGAGGTATGAGGAGAGGAAAAACCGATACTGCTTCCTTGAATTTGGATTCTGTGGGGTCCGGTTTCAGTGATAATTTCAATAATTGCCCCTTGGGGAATTATATCTATTTGGGGTTCTTTTGTCCAAACTCCCGTGGCAAAACTACTGCTAGACTGCTGTTGTTGTCCCACTGCACCACTAGCGAGGGTTACAATCGTCTGCAGCCCCTGATTATCGAGATAGAGACGTTGTCCTGTGGGTAATTCACTATAAATAGCCATATTTTTGACAGTGAAAAGTAAAAAGTAAAAAGCTAGTTAACACCCCTAGGATCCAGTCTAGCGAGGATAGAAATGTCAGAGGATTTTCTTAAGAATTTTATCGACAAAAAAAGGGTGGTTTTACCCACCCTCACCATGTCTCAAGAAAACAAACTTTTTAACGGACGCTACCGGCTAATTTATCGACCCGAATCGGTTTCATCAGGTACAATTTGAGGAATTGCCAAGCGTTAGAGGCGAAGATAGGCAATTTCTTCAGGAATTTAACCGGTGCAGCACTGTTTTCGCTATCGATCGCCCGTAATCCCTCGTTATTGCGAACACAAATTTCTAGGCGATCATAAAATTCAGGACTATCCACATCAAGAACAATCGGGAAGACGCGGCCGGCGGTTTCATTGGTCTTCTCGATTACATACTTATCGTACTCGCGAGCGTCCAAACCGAGAATGGCGTAGAAACCAGAACGCTGAGTATCATTGAGGTACATCGTAGCGAAGACCGAAAGCAGGAAGAAACGACACCAGAGACGAGCGCGCCAATCATTAAGAATATCAGGCTGCGCACGCATGATCGCATCGAAGAAGTCCCCGTGACGGTTTTCGTCTTGACACCAATTCTCGAAGAAGTTAAAAATCGGATAAACCCGATCTTCGGGATGTTGTTCGAGATGACGATAAATGGTGATATAACGCCAATAACCGATTTTTTCGGAAAGATAGGTGGCGTAGAAGATAAATTTCGGTTTAAAGAAGGTGTAGTTACGGCTTTTGGTTAAAAATCCCAAGTCAAGGGAGAGGTTAAAATCCGATAAAGCCTTATTAAGGAACCCAGCATGACGCGCTTCGTCCCGGGACATGAGGTTAAAGCATTCCGCGAGAACGGGATTTCTGTTTTTTAAACGTCTGCCGAGTTCTTTGTAGAGAAGAAAGCCAGAAAATTCAGCCGTGCAGGATCTTTCCAGAAATTCCACGAATAAGCGACGAGTTTCGCCATCAATATGCTCCCAAGAGCGATCGAATTCTTGATTGCGAACGAAGTGATGCCGGTTATAATCGGTACGGAATTCCTCTAAAATCGCTTTGAGTTCTTCCTCGTTAGCGGCGATCGACATTTCCGCCATCGCTTCAAAATCAGTGGTGTAGAAGCGGGGAGTGAGGATCGTTTCTTTAGCGGGAACTTTTATACCCGGACGGATTTCCTCGAATTCTGGTTTTTGGATCGTGCTGACCATAGGGATTATTGATTTTACTCTGGGATGATGATTAAGACGAGTAAAGGCTCTGACTTGATAATGACGAGCCGTGAAAAAACGGCTAGGATTCACTATAGCAAGCTCTCAGCCCTAGACTCCCTTCCTGTTCATTAAAAGTTACAACTCTTAATTAAGCTGTGTAAACAAACGCGGCTTTTTCCCCAGGAGTCTTGACAAATGTTCGGGGGTGTGGGGTGATATGGGGAAAACTTCTGGCGATTGCGCCTAAATAGAGTATTATGCAGAAAGTTGACCTATATCTTTACTCTGGAGAGTGTTATACAGAAAGTTTTCTTTGGGGGTGACATACGGAAGACTTCTGATGATTGCGCCTAAATGGAGTGATATACAGAAGGTTGACCCATATCGTTAAGTCTGGAGAATACTATACAGAAAGTTGACCTATAATATGTAGTTAGGTATAAAACCATGAATACATTCAATAAAATTCGAGAAAGGGTCCTCATGAGAGTATCTGAAAATGGACTTGTATCTGTAATGAATGATACAAAGTGGATGAAACTTATTGATAGGATAAAACTTTTAAACTTTCTGCCGCCATATCAAATAAAAAACCTATTATCTGACTTGCCATATCCAGAGGATTTCAACGATCCAATTTATTATTTGGGAGATTACAGTGAAGGAATACTACCATTTTATGCTATTGAATGGATTTTAATTAATCCCAAATATTATTATACTAGGGGAAAATTGTTAAACGATGTTTATAAATCTGTTTACAATGAATTAAAACAAATTTTAATAGAATTAAAGATACCATACCATGAAGAAAATTCTATGTTTTACATATACGGATATATTAATTCAAATACAAAATTAAGCTAAGACGCATTTAAACCGCTTATTCTTAGATTAGCCTAACGTCCCCCAATCGCTTTACTGTTACCTTTTGCCTCTTGCCTCTTGCCTCGTCTCAACAAGCAATTTAAATTACGAACAGTGCGATCGTGGAACGAACCACAGAGACACAAAGGACACAGAGATCGATCACTACTATATAAGTTAAAGTTATCACACAAAGAATAAGAGAGCCAACAAGGTTTTTGGCAATATGCTAATCTGGCTAACACGCTTTTGAGAGTGATATGGGGAAAACTTCTGTATATCACGCCTAAATGGAGTTATATATTATCAGAAGGTTGACCCATATCGTTATCCCAGAGAGTGTTATGCAGAAAGTTGACCTATAATATTTAGTTAGCCCTCAAAATAAGGAAACCACGAAGATGAACGAAAGCAAGTATGTTCAATATGGCTGCGGATGGTCTGCGCCTAGTCAATGGCGAAATTTTGACGCTTCGCCAACTCTGCGCTTTGAAAGAATGCAGGGTGAGAGCATCTCAAAAGCTATTGACAATTGGCCAATTTTGTGATCCGCTTGCTCTGTGGGCATTTCAGGTGATACCAGTCAATCAGAATAGTTACGAAATCTTCACATTTGGTCGATTTTTGCTTAACAATTGAGATAGCCAATTCTCCTCAAATATGCCTGAATCGCTCTCTGGGTAAGCAACTCACATAAAGTTCATTTTGTCAAGGATTGTTAAGATGCGCTTACCCTGTGAAAGAATGCCTCTCATAGGTCGTCTGTATACGAAAAATCAATCTCGATTCCCAAGCAATGTAGAGTATGGAGACATTGTAAAGGGTTTGCCAGTTTCGCCGGATTCATGCGCAGGTGTTTATTGTTCTCATATTCTTGAACATCTTTCGCTTGGCGATTTCCGTGCTGCTCTACGTAATACAAAAGAAATTTTGCGCCCAAATGGCATTTTTCGCCTTGTGTTGCCTGATCTCGAACATTCAATAATTAAATACAATAAAAATACATCGGCTGAAGCAGCATCAGAGTTCATGAGAGAAACGTACCTTGGTCATGAAAGTCGAGCGAGAGGACTTAAAAGCATTATTACCACTTGGCTTGGAAATTCGCAGCACCTTTGGATGTGGGACTACAAGTCTATTGCGGCAGAGCTTAAAGATGCCGGCTTCATTGAGATAAGAAGGGCCTTCTTCGGTGATTCGTCTGATCCTTTTTTTAATGCAGTAGAAGACAAAGGCAGGTGGGATAATTGCCTCGGTGTTGAATGTAGAAAACCGGGCTAACAAGGCGCTGCACTCGGACGGCAATTCCGCTGCGCTCCATTGCCGCCGGTGAGCTTGGTCGTTATGCCTACATATTTCATCAAATATAAGTAAGAACTGGTATAATTGGTTTCAGAAAAAATATCAGTAAGATCTGTGAATCTATTGTTATCTCACATTCCTTCGATCGCTGCGGGCGTTGTTGTTGGCGGTGTCGTGATTGCATCTGGGGGTTCGGGGCTTCAGTCTGGTGTGGCAGCGATCGCAACTGGGGCAAGTGGTTTTGCGACATCTGCTTTGCTGATACAGTCACAGTCTAGTAAACAAGGTAAGCTTGAACAGGAACGCGATCGGCTAAAGCAAGATATTGAAAGACAAAAACGAGCTTTACCTTTTGGGGCAGAGCTAGAATATTTGCAACGGCAACGAGAATTATTGCGACAAAACGTCAGCGAACTTCAACAACAGGAAGAAGATTTACAAGAAAGGGTGAGGCTAGTTCAGCAAAATCCCCCTAATCTAGAAGAGTTGGAACAACGTCAGCAGAAAATTGGTGAATTAAAAACACAGATTGATGGAAATAAAGGGCGTTTACAGGCAGTCATTGATCAGATTGCGGAACGGGAAAAGCAACGCGATGGTTTGCAAGAGGTGACTTCGCAGTTTTTGCAGAAGCAAGAAGAGGTCAAAAGACTGACTGAACGATTACGCGAACTCAATCAGCAAGCGGCAGAGTTAGAACTTTTCCGTAGTACCTATGACGCTCTGCGTACAGATGCTCAAAATCTAGAAACTAAACAGCAGCATTTACAGGCAGAAATTCCTCGGCTTGAACAAGAGCGCGATCGCATTTTGGCAGAAATCGGCACAATGGAGGCAAAGGCCCAGCAGGTTGATGGACTGCGGGTAGAAATCGAAAAACTAAAAGCAGACTTGCGTATCAAACTTTCTCAATTAAACAGCTTAAAACGTGAAATCGAACAATTAAATTCTGAAAAAGGTTTGTTAGAGGATGAAATCTCTCGTAAGTCTCAAGAACTAAGGAGAATTCAAGAGGAAATCCGCAAAGCTAAGGGAGAACTTGAAGAAATTGAAACTGGTATAAAACAAGCCTTTCAAGCCCTAGAAATGCCCATTAAACTAGAGGCAAACCAGTCGCGCAACTTTGCTAGTGAGAACGAATTTTTAGCAGCCTTTAGAAAATACTTGAGCGACAAGGGTTTGATTTTCCCTAAACGTATCGTTAATGCTTTCCATACTTCTTTGAAGGTACAGGATATTTCTGCCTTGGTGATTTTGGCGGGGATTAGCGGTACGGGTAAGAGTGAATTGCCCCAAGCTTATGCTGAGTTTGTGGGTGCGCCTCTGGTTATGCTGCCTGTGCAGCCGCGATGGGACTCGCCACAAGATTTGCAAGGTTTCTATAACTACATTGAGAAGAAATATAAACCAACAGATTTGATGAAGTATCTATATCAACACCAGCGACATCAGAAGTTGAAGGGAAGAATAGTTTTGGTTTTGTTGGATGAGATGAATTTAGCAAGGGTTGAATATTACTTCAGCGACTTTCTTTCTAAATTGGAAACAAGAAGAAATAAGAGGACTTATCTAGATTTAGAAGCAGGGAGTTTAAAGCTAGAGGATCACCAAAAGCAAGTTCTCATTCCTGAAGAATTTTTATTTATTGGCACAATGAATGAAGATGAAACTACGCAAATGCTTTCTGATAAAGTGTTAGACCGTGCCAACGTGCTGACATTTGGTCGTCCCCCTGAACTCAAATTGCGCGGTAGTAAGCAAAGTAAGCCAGCAATTCCCACCGAGTATTTACCTTGGGATGCTTTTCAGGGATGGACAAAAGAGCCAAGCCCTGATTTAGTCGAAAAAGTTAAACACTATGTAGATGAAGCCAATGACATTATGGAATCATTAGGTCGTCCTTTTGCTCATCGGGTGTTTCAGGCATTTACCAAATATGTTTGTAATTATCCTAATGTCGATCGCAATGAGGTTCGTAATCAGGCGATCGCCGACCAATTTGGCCAGAAGCTTTTACCAAAACTACGCGGGGTAATGGTTGAAGAAAAAAATGTAAAAGAAGCATTGGATAAGATGGAATCTCTACTGTCGCAACTTAATGATGAGCCACTCAATCGAGCTTTTAAGAAAGCGCGTGAGGGGCAGTATGGACAATTCCAATGGAAAGGTATGGTGTATCCCCAAGATTGAGGTTGAATTTACAAAAATCAATTTGCAACAATCGAGGTCATCAACCAATGTTAATTTACGCTACCCTTACCGACTATTTGCAAGATAAGCCCTATTTAAATGGATTACCTCAATTGCGCGGAAGCGATCGCCCTTTTTTAGTATTGGAAGATGACGAAGAGATTACCAAACAATATCCAATTTTGATGCAACGACAACCTAGGGTTTATGAAATTGGCTTTCCTTGGGTGCAAATTACAGACTGGGAACAACAAAAGGCAATTGCTCAGAAGCTTAATATTGAGATAAAAACAGGATCAATAGTTGAGTTAAATCTAGCAGATGAAGTATTAGATGCGACACAAATTAGTAATGATGAAAACGAAGTTGAGGAATTAAGAAAAGAGCTTGATAAACGATATGATCACATAACAGCCGATACGATCGCTCTATTTATCGGGCTATTTGATGCTTTGTTGGGAGAGGATAAACATAGTTCACAATCCCCATGCTTTTTAATTAATATTCCACAAATTTTAGTTAATTTAAGTCAAGAAGATGCACAATTACCGTTAGTGCTTGCTCTCAACCGTCGCTATGAACTACGTCATAAATTAGAAATAATTGCGCCAAAATTGCGATCGCAACTCAATCGCAAAGCAGAAATGATCCCCCTTGGACGCATTCAGGAAATGGATGCTTACTGTTTAAGAGATTATGTCCGCCGACCTGGACATGATGCGCTCGAAAAAGCAGGGGCAAGACAAGAGCTAATGGGAATTCAGCGCTATCAAAACTTTAATACCCCCGAAAATCGCTTTCTTAAAGGTTTTTGCAATCTATTACATCGCGAATGTGGAGAATATAAAGGAATAGGAGAGGCTGAACGTTTAGAAAGAGCTATCGATCGCTTTCGTCAAGAGCCAAGCGTACAAACTATTCCCCGTACCGATGTTTTCGCAATCAAACCTAACTATGTCTTACAACAAAATCCCATCTATCGCAGCTTCTATCAAGCCTATCTCGATTATTTAAAGCGGCGAAGTGAAAAAGAAAATATTTGGGGCTTCCGTCAAGGACTGTTAGTAGATGTGGTAACAGTTCTATTAGTTGCGGCGCTGTTAAATATTGAGGGAAGTTATATTCGTCCTACTGCAGCGGTAAATGTTTCAGGTGTGCCAAACTATGGTCGGTATTTATTGATGGATTCACCACTAATCATTGATTGCATATTACAAACGGCGGCTTTTACTTTTGAAATTATTCACCCGACTAACCCCAAGTCAGGGGATTTAGAACTAAAAGTAAAGATGCAATTCTTTACTACAAATTTATTAGAAAGACCAAAGCACTATGAATTGCCATTGCCAATCTGGATTTTTTGGTATAAGCCAAGCAATGCAATTTTAAAATCAATGGCACGGGATCAACCGGAGGTAATTTGCCTTTATCTATATGAAAATTTTTCTGTAATTAATGATACAACGGCAAGCAATAGTCAGATAAAAATATGGAAATTACCCAATCCTATTGATGAAAGTCTTGAAGAAGGAATGACATTTTTAACTAATCAATTCTGTGAAGCTTTTGGGGGATGGATAACATGAGTTTAGTCCTTCAAGTAATCACAACTGTACTGAGTGAGCCAAGTAGATTTATTCGAGAACGCGCTGAATTAAATCTACCTGATTCTATGAGTTCTTTTCCCTTTCGTAAGAAGCAAAGAGAAGCAGTAGAACTTGCCTTGTCTAATGCTCCTCTAGTAGCGATCGCAGGTACACCCGCCAGTGGCAAAACGGAAATTGCATTAGCATCTCTGGAAACTGCGATCGCCCATCAACGATCTACTTTAGTTGTTGTTCCCTTTGCCAGTACTTTCAATCGTTACGAAAACCTTCCTTTACCACCTTTACAAATTTCCAGCGATCGTGACTATCGCCAAAATGTGAAGACATGGCTCAGGCAACAAGTCGCTAAACCTAAACTAGATTTTTTACCTCCCAATTGGCTAGAAGATTCGCTCTTTGAAGAATTACAAATAAAGAGTGATCGCCAATTTTGGCTAAGGTTACTTCGTGAAGAAGATTCATTAGCAAAAATCCAAAAACTAACCCAAGCAGTCGCCGAAATATTTCCTAATATTCATCCAAAACGGCAAGAGCTTTTAGTCTATCGACTAAGCAAATCAGAAACTTTATTGGAACAAAGAGAGCGTCTGCATCAAGACTATACAACGCTGTCGGATCATGCCATTGAGCAAATCCTTGATGCGGCTTTACCTCATATCAAAGCACCGATATTATGTCTGAGCAATCAATTAGCGATTTTAGGAGAGCGAACTTTTGATTTAGTCATTGTTGAAGATAGTCACTATCTTAATGACTCAACATTGCAAGCGATCGCTACCCGCACTAAGAAAATCGTATTACTTGGAGAATTAACAGAACCCAGAAATCTATTCAGCAGACTATTTCAAAGTCTATCCCCTGCCTATCGGTTACAACTAGCCGAAAATCATCGACTTCATCCAGATTTAGCTCGCAAGATTTTTCCTGGATTATATCCTATGCAACCAATGCCCTACTCACCATCCAGTCACAAGCACAGTCCACTATCTCAAGGAGAACATCGTTTAAATTGGCTCAAGATCAAAACTGCTGAACAAATACCTAATTTATTACAGCAATCCCTAGAAAGCTTTCCTGATCAACAGTCTAGTGTTCTCACTTTTTCATCAGAGCTACGCGATCGCCTACAACAAATCCCCTATTTGTCCCACTCGAATATTAGCACTGTTCAAGATTGGACAGGAAAAGAATGTCAAACTTTATGGATTGTTTGTGATAAATCTGAATCAAGCCAGCCTAATTTAACAGATATACGTTTAGCTTTAACGAGAGCTAGGGATAAAATTACCATAATTGGTGATTGGGAATATTATCAAAATACCTTTGATGCTCTAGGCTCTGATTTCCACTTTGTACGAGATATTGCAATTAAGGAGGGTTAAATGATGCAAATCTTTTGGGAAGTTACAGGTTATTACGAACGTCTCGCTGATGATGGGCGCACAGTTGCTCAAACATCGTTAGCCAATCTATTGACAGATTGTCGGGCGATCGCTACCGACCAAAAACGCTATCACTTACCCGCAGTTCATCAATCCTTCGGGCTCAATTTCTTACCCATTAATGCTGTTACTCATCTGATGCAGCAAACGTCAGGGCGAATACCTCTACTTGCCGATCAAACTTTACGCCCCTTGCTTCAAAATCCCAATAGTTTGGGATCGCAGCAATTCCTATACCGCTTTGTCAATACACAGCTAACCAGTAACCTAGAACCTGACGATCCACAAATTCCTAACGATTTTGGCGATCGTTGTGAAGGGACTTATCAGATTCTACTCAAAGATGTCTCTAATCCAGTAATCCAAAATGTCCGAACTGAAGCCATTAATAACTTACGACAATTTAGACAAAATCACCCCCTAGAAGTTCTAAATCTTGCACTTCGCAGTAACAATCCTGAACTATTTGCTATTCCATTGCCTAATGATTGTACGGCATGGCTGCAACCTAAGGAGCTAGATCAGGCTTTACAGAGAGCAATTTATATTCTCCGCAATGAGTCTGAAAATAATTTTCCTAGGGATGACATTACGGAAACTGTTCAAAGGCTTGTTAATGAGTATCGTGTTCAATATCCTGAACCAGTAATTATTAGCGATCGCATTCCTAATTTAACTATCACAAATATCCCAGCTAAAACAGACATAAAAATTGGTAGAGGTATTCATCGTCAAACTTTAGAAGAATTAATTACTAAAGCTCAGAAGTTTCTCTTGATTTGTAGTTATCGCCTTGAAGATCAAGCGATCCTACAAATGATTGCCGAAAAATCAAAACAAATCCCTATTTGGATTCTCACAGATTTTAGTAATGAGGTGCAAGATCGAGTCGATAGTAATATGGATGGTCAAAGAGTCAGCGATCCAGATTATGCTAATTCGGATCTCAAAAAGCGCCAGTGTTTAGCAATGTTGAGAAAAGCTGGCTTAGGTTTTAGAAGTGGTAACTTCCACATCAAAACTTACATTAGCGAACAATCAGCTTATCTGGGTTCCTGTAACCTGACAGGAGGTAGTCTCGAACGCAACGGAGAAGCAGGAATGCTATGGCAGAATACATCAGAACATCAGTTTCTTGTTGAATATTTTCGCTACCTATGGACGCACCAAACCACATCTCAATCTATACCTTCACCTAATGGCTTTTGTAACGAAAGTCTTGAAACCATTAGCGGTTCTCCACCTCAGAGCGATCGCTTTCTCGATCACCATACTTTTAAACAGGATCTATCCAAATCACTCAAAAAATTTACTGGACAAGAAGTTCGCATATACACAAGAAACTTTCAACCGCTATCACCACAGCTTAATTTGCTGACTAACCCTCACAATCGCATTTTTTACGGAAGTTACAATGCTACAACCTTACAAGCTAGGCGAATCCCCAATCTTCATGCCAAAATCATTATCATTGGCTCTCAAGTGGCTTATATCGGTTCCCAAGATTTTGCATTTCGTCCCCATCCACTACTAGATTTAACTTACAAAACTACCGATCCTCAAGAAATTAAACTGATCACTCAACAAACTCAAAACCTACGCTAAAACCATGACTAAGCTAATCAATCTTGAATCCTATCTTGAATGCTGCCAATACGCCCATTTATTTGCAGAAGATCCCGCCAATTTAATTCCCAATCCAAACGGTTTGCCTTTAGCGTATCGAGATTTTTGTAACCGTCACCAATCTCAGTCATTTTTACCAATTCCCGCAATCACGATCGCTCAACCCACAATTCTCACCCCGCGCAAGAGTCAATTACCACAACAAAATATCGGTCTAACATTGCCCGATAATTCCTCAGACCAAATATTTATTGTTAGAGAAGCAAATTCACTGGTTTTGCGATCGCTTCAATCCCGTTATATCTATGCCAATGTCTATCGCTACTGGAGTTATGTAGAACAACTACAGCAATTTACTCACTCAGATAAACCATTAGTTATTTACGATTTCGATAGCTTTACCCCATCCGAAATTACTCCCCTCACATTTCAAAATTACGGTAACGCTCCCTATCCTATTCCGATTATTGATACGCGATCGATTAAAAAATATGATGCTCTCAAACTATCTCAGTCTTACGAGAAAATATACAATTCGATTTGTTTAGCGATCGCTAAACAAATCGTCCAAGACTTAAAACTTAATCCAAATAATCTTTTAGAAGTTGCCAACTACATCAAAAAAATTAATCTTTTCCAAAATAAGGTTATCGAATTTACTTCTTCCGAGTATATTTCTTTGATTATAGAAATTAATCATCGTTTCTATTCCTATAATCTATCTCGAATAGATCTTGAGGGTATAATTTATCGCCACTTTCCTATCGCAGATCTAAAAAAAGTTATCAGTGAAACCCCAAACTATCACTTTGTTTTACTCAGTAGTTATGCGAAACTGCCCAGCGTTAAAAGAGTATTAGAGCAACAATTTCACGAAAACTTACTGGTCTTAGATCTTAGTGTCAATAATTTCTCCAAAATCTGGCAACGAAAGCTAGGGAATAACTTCGCATTATATGGACAACATTTAGATCGTATTAGTTTCTTTGTAAGAAGAGCAGGTGAAGAGATCGAAATTCGTCTGCCAGAAGAAACCTGTTATGAAGGAGAACAAGAAGCTACTATATATGGTCAATACCTAAAAGATGGAAAATTAGAAGAGAATTTCCCACTAAGAACTAAGGATGTAACTCTACCATTTCGGATTAATGACGAGCCGTTTTTAGATAACGAAACAGGTGTAGAGCAAATTTACAAAATTGAAAATCAATACCTTGGTCAGACTCCTAATCTAGACATAAAAATTCGCTTTCGCCTCAAGCCAGGTCTTATGCCCAAGTTAGAAATATTAGATAATTATGATCGGATACTTGATTCTAAATTAATTGATCGTGAAGAACTCGCAATCTCAGATACATTAGGCTTTATTTCAATACAAGCAATTCTGACATTTCGCAACAACAAATCACAAAGATTCATTAATATTCTTAAAACACAGGATATTCAAATTCCAATAACTTTATCATATTTTACTCGAACAATAAATGAATATATTACAGATACAGCAAGCCAAAATAATATTGATTCTCTAATTTCGGTTACTCGCTCTTTTCTAAATCTTATTAATAACTATAGCAATATTGAGAACGAAAGCAACAATGGATTAGATGTGTATGTAATAGATGACCAAGATAAAAATCATAATCTAGAAGATTTTACCAAAAATTATGAAAAAATTGACAAGAGAATAAACGAGTTTCTGGAAAATATAAAATCTAATCATGTTGTAAGACAATCTTTAATGTCTAGAGATTATAGAGATATTTATAAAAACATATTTCAGATTTTAGGGAAAAGTTTTGCGTTTTCAAATTGTCTGAATCTAGATTTTCTGTATTATCCAGATCAAATTTATTATGGAAATTTACTACCAAGAAATATTCGCCATATCTATAGTATTCACCTACAAAATATTGCTAGAATGTCATGTACTAATCAAAGAAGAAAAGCTTTTTGGGATTTATTTAATATAATATCTCAATATCATCAAAGAGAATTTTATAAAGTAGATGATTACATTTGGGGATACGCAAGGATACTATTGTGGTATGCAAACCCTGAGAGTGATTGCTTATCGCTCGAAGTTTTTAGTCAGCACTTCATAAAGATATTAAGCCATTGCCTTACATTAAATGTTTCTAGAGATCGCGATTATCTAAGAGATGCACTAATTTCTCTAATTTATCTACTTACTTTTCGTGAAATTGATCCTCACTTTGTTGAGCAAGGTTCTCATGCTCATACTCAATCTAAAAGACTATGCGAGAAATTAGAGCAAAATCCAATTCGATCCAGAAGAGCTAATATTGACGTGTCGCTAAATCAATTCTTTGAACAGTTACTTGACGGCTCTGCTACCCAAGAGCAAGTAAGTAATATGATTGAAATTGATTAATTTAAAAAATTCCTTTAGCGATCTTACAGTGAGCTTCTCGAAGAATTATTTAACTTATCTATCCTATGGATTGGTTTTAGCAAAGCCAAGCTGTAGGGTGCGTTCCCTAATGTGACTCCCACTGCTCCACCGATCGATTTTGGGGAACGCACCATGCACATTTATTGAAACTGTGGGTTAAAGTGCGATGCCGCTCTGGTGGGACCAGTTGAGGAATGTTAGCGAAGATTCCCAATTTTTAGGTTAAAATAGAGGGGCAAAAGTTGCCACAGGGTCGCTTCAATGACAGTTCGACAACCCCGCTACAGCAAAGAAGAATTTGCCCGACGTGGACACGAAGTCTATGAGTCTCAGGTACGCTCCCAAATCGAGGAAGGGAATCATGGGAAGATTGTAGCAATAGACATCGAAACAGGGGCTTTTGAAGTGGCTGATGACAGCCTAACAGCTGCTAAACAACTGTTAATACGTTTTCCTGATGCACAAATATTTGGTATTCGCATTGGACATCGTGCCGTCCATCGTTTTGGCTTTCGTTCCCCCAGCTGTAGGGTGCGTTCCCTAATGCAAGTCCTACTGCTCTACTGATCGATTTTGGGGAACGCACCATGCACATTTATTGAAACTGTGGGTTAAAGTGCGATGCCGCTCTGGTGGGACCAGTTGAGGAATGTTAGCGAAGATTCCCAATTTTTAGGTTAAAATAGAGGGGCAAAAGTTGCAACAGGGTCGCTTATTTTTAGCTGTGCTTCGTGTCACTGAGCCTTTACATTGAGGGTGTCGAAATGTGTTGAAGTGTGGACACTGAGCCTGTCGAAGTGCTGTTTTATATTGGCGTAACCTTTCATCTCCGAGGTAAAACCGAGGGTTCCTTCAAGCCGACATTTAAGGTAAAATTGAGCCTCTAGTTTCTGTGGGGCAATAACGGCAATCGCAGTAAAATTAATGCCAGAGTCAAGCAGAAAATCGAACAAACTGGTGCATCTGACCCAGAAGGGTTGCCAGCCTATATCATTGTGGTGGAGTTCAGTCGCCCGATCTCTGTCGTTAGCACAAAACAGAATCCTGGAGGAGCCTTACTTCAATGAGCCAGATTCAAACGTTTCACCAACAAGCAATGGATTTAGCCGAGGCAGCGGCAGTCGCCCGCTTGAGAGGTGCGATCGATCTGCCGACGGAAAAAATTGCTGATTTCTGCCAACGCTGGCAAGTGACCGAATTTGCCCTTTTCGGCTCTGTCCTGCGCGATGACTTTCGCCCCGACAGCGATATTGATATTATGGTGCAGTTTCACCCAGAGGCACATCCCACCTTCAGCAGCCTGGATCAGATGGAAGCAGAGTTAAAAACGATGTTTCACCGAGACATTGATCTGATTACCCGCCAAGGTATTGAAACTAGCCGTAACTATTTACGCCGCCACGAAATTCTTTCCTCTGCTCAGGTGATTTATGCAACGGGATCTTCAATTCCTGCTTGATATGCTGCAATCCGCAGAACTGATCATAACCTACACGGCTCAATGCTCAAAAGCTGAGTTCGTCGCCAATGTGCAGCTTCAAGATTCAGTCATTCGACGGCTATTGGTGATTGCCGAAGCAGCCAGACGAGTTTCCGAAACAACCCGCCAGATCTTTCCCAACATTGCTTGGCAAGAAATCAATGGAATGAGAAATCGGTTAGTACATGAGTATGATGATGTCAACCTCAATATTGTATGGGATGTGGTTCAGGCTGAAATCCCGTCACTGATTGAAGACTTGCAGTTACAGATTCCACCTGAACCCTGAGAATAGTGCGATCGCTATCAGGGAGAATTTTCCACTTAATTCAAACTCGATTGGCAACCTGTCACCGAGCAAACCCGACGGTGTTGGAATGATTCTGATAGCTGACGGCTGATAGCTAAGGGTTATCAATGCTAGGATAAAGGCTTGAGTAGAGAACGATCGAGCCAAAGCCATGTCATCGACAGAAGTAAAAACCCCACCCCCAGACAGTCCTGAATTCCTCGATGAGTTACCCGGAGAAGTGGAAATGTCCTTATTTGACCACTTGGAGGAGTTGCGGCGGCGGATTTTTTATAGTTTAATTGCCGTGGCTGTGGGTGCGGTGGGATGTTTTATCTTCGTTAAACCCCTAGTACAAGTGCTGGAAGTTCCCGCCCAAGGGGTAAAATTTTTGCAGTTAGCTCCGGGGGAATTTTTTTTCGTCTCCCTAAAAGTAGCTGGATATAGCGGCATACTGGTGGCTAGTCCCGTTATTCTCTTACAAATTATCCTCTTTGTGCTGCCGGGGTTAACCCGTCGCGAACGGCGTTTAATTGTCCCGGTAGTCTTAGGATCGAGTGTTTTATTTTTTGCTGGTTTATTTTTTGCCTATATTGCCCTGATTCCCGCCGCTTTAAACTTTTTTGTCAATTATGGGGCGGAAGTGGTCGAACAAGCTTGGTCGATCGAGCGCTATTTTGAATTTGTCTTACTTTTGCTGTTTAGTACCGGCATCGCCTTTCAAATTCCCGTTATTCAATTGATTTTGAGCTTTTTAGGCATTATTTCCTCGCAAACGATGTTATCGGGTTGGCGTTTCGTGGTTTTGGGGGCGGTGATTTTAGGCGCGATTTTAACCCCTTCCACAGATCCTCTCACCCAATCCCTGTTAGCAGGGGCGGTCTTGGGTCTATACTTTGGGGGCATTGGGGTGGTGAAATTAACGGGACGTTGACTAGCTATTAGCCGTCATAGGAGACAGGAGTGGGAATTATGAATTATAAATTATGAATTGACGAGCGGGGAGCAGGGAGAACAAAGCTGACTTTTGTCTTTTGCCTATTGCCTATTGTCTTTTCTGGCTGATGGCTGAGGGCTAAAAAGCTGATAAAATTTGACGGCTGAAAACTAATTAAGCCAGAAAGCTAGAGATTGATTCTAGATTGAGTAACAAAGTGAAATATTTTTTCTTAACGGCAGGTTGGACAATAGGACGGGTGTGGGAATTTGGCGGTTTGTGGGACCATGCGAGTAGTTGGCGACGACCACCGCAGATAGAGCGATTAAATATCGGTATTTTAGAGGGAGAACAGGTTTTATGGCTTTATAAGGTGGAAGAAGCTGTGATTATGGTGGAAGTTGCCCCCAAGAGTGCAGAAATTGCCGATACTGTCCCCACCATCGGGCAAGTGGTGCTAAAACGCTTGATTAGTGCCGAACAAGTCCTCGAAATCCTGCAAAATGCCGAAGAACTACTGAGGAAGTAATCAGTTATCAGTGATCAGTTATCAGTTATCAGTGATCAGGAGTCAGGAGTCAGGAGTTAGGACGCAGCCTTTTTCTCCCCACTCCCCAATTTATAATTCATAATTTATAATTCATAATTTCCACACCCCACACCCTGATCTGGAATATTCTGGCGGAAGATCGATCGCAAAGACTTGAAATCTGTTCTAACAATAGTTACACTTCTTTAGAATAGATACACTTTTCAAGGGATAATGTAGGTCGGCTAACTCTTGTACTTAACCGTCGAGAGTGTTGGGCTTATATTTTGACCCTGAATATAAAAAGCGTCTAAGTGGACACTAAATTGTCAATAGGAGGAGCGTAGTCAATGGGACTACCTTGGTATCGAGTACACACAGTCGTTCTCAACGACCCGGGCCGTTTAATTTCCGTTCACCTGATGCACACCGCACTGGTAGCGGGTTGGGCTGGCTCCATGGCCCTCTATGAGCTTGCTATTTTCGACCCCAGTGACCCCGTATTAAACCCGATGTGGCGGCAAGGAATGTTCGTGCTGCCCTTCATGGCCCGTTTAGGTGTCACCGGTTCTTGGGGTGGCTGGAGCGTCACCGGCGAAACTGGTGTTGACCCTGGTTTCTGGTCTTTTGAAGGCGTTGCCGCCGCTCATATCGTCTTATCCGGTCTGCTATTCCTAGCGGCCGTTTGGCACTGGGTTTTCTGGGATTTAGAATTATTCGTCGATCCCCGCACGGGCGAATCTGCCCTCGATTTGCCGAAAATGTTCGGTATTCACCTGTTCTTATCCGGTTTACTTTGCTTTGGTTTCGGTGCTTTCCATCAAACAGGCCTTTGGGGTCCCGGGATGTGGGTTTCCGATGCCTACGGTTTAACTGGTCATGTGCAGCCCGTAGCTCCCGAATGGGGACCGGCTGGTTTTAACCCCTTTAACCCCGGGGGTGTGGTAGCTCACCACATTGCTGCGGGTATCGTCGGGATTATCGCCGGTTTATTCCATTTAACCGTTCGTCCCCCCGAAAGACTCTATAAAGCCCTGAGAATGGGTAATATCGAAACGGTGCTTTCTAGCAGTATCGCCGCTGTTTTCTTTGCCGCTTTCGTCGTGGCTGGAACCATGTGGTACGGTAATGCTACCACCCCGATCGAACTCTTTGGCCCGACCCGTTACCAATGGGATAAAGGCTATTTCCAAGAAGAAATTGAGCGTCGCGTCGAGGCCAGCATCGCCAATGGAGCCACCATCGCCGAAGCTTACCAAGCAATCCCCGAAAAACTGGCTTTCTATGATTATGTCGGTAATAGCCCCGCTAAAGGTGGTTTATTCCGTACTGGTGCCATGGATAGCGGTGACGGTATCGCTAAATCTTGGTTAGGACACCCTGTTTTCAAAGATGGCGAAGGTCGCGTCCTTAGCGTGCGTCGGATGCCTAACTTCTTTGAAACCTTCCCCGTTGTCCTGACTGACTCGGAAGGTATCGTTCGCGCTGATATTCCCTTCCGTCGTGCGGAATCGAAACTGAGTATTGAACAAAGTGGTGTTACCGTTTCTTTCTACGGTGGCTCTCTCGATGGTCAGGTGTTCAGCGATCCTGCTGATGTGAAGAAATTTGCGCGTAGAGCGCAACTCGGTGAAGCTTTCGAGTTTGACACCGAAACCCTGAAGTCTGACGGGGTATTCCGCACTTCTCCAAGAGGTTGGTTTACTTTCGGTCATGCTGTCTTTGCTTTACTATTCTTCTTCGGTCATATCTGGCACGGTTCTCGTACCATCTACCGCGACGTATTCGCCGGGGTCGATCCAGATCTGGAAGAACAAGTGGAATTCGGTTTATTCCAAAAATTGGGTGATCTTAGCACTCGTAAACAAGAGGTTTAGTTTTAGCTAAATCATCCATATAACTAAAGGAGTCAAGTCTTTGACTCCTTTTTTTAATTAGGGTCTGCTGAAAAAGTTTTTCGTGGGGGTAGGGTGTGGGGTGTGGGGTGTGGGGAGAAGGGAGCAGGGAGAAACAATTGATAACTTGAGAGTTAATCACACTATTAAAAACGGATTTGGGCTCTTCTAGGTTCTGTGTGATAAGTTTAATTGACATAGGATCGATCGATCTTTGTGTCCTTTGTGTCTTTGTGGTTCGTTCCACCCCCTCGCTCTTGAGAAATGTATCTTAGAATACATTTTACCCACCAAAGCTGG
>NZ_JADBTB010000086.1:0-14711 GCF_020246405.1 Microcystis sp. M083S1 | reverse complement strand
GGGACTGTCCAGACTGTGGGACTCACCATGACCGAGATATTAACGCTAGTAAAAATATTTTGGCCGCAGGACTTGCGGTGTCAGTCTGTAGAGCGACCATAAGACCAGAACAGAGTAAATCTGTTAAGGCAGGTGCGAAAAATCCTTCGGGAAAGAAGCAGAAACCTAAATCGTGAGGTTTGGGAATCACCGTCCGTTTACGGCGGCGAGGATGTCAAGGATTAAATATAGGGTTTTAAGGGAAAAAATAACCAGTAACCGCTAAAAGGTCACTGGCTGACTATCTAACTACTGTTTAATCATGCCCTCATAGCGTTGAGAGATGACATAGGTTTGAATTTGTTTGGCGGTATCGATCGCCACCCCCACCAGAATTAACAGGGAAGTTGCCCCCAAACCGCGAAAAGTGGTGACACCGGTGGCGCTTTCTACTACAGTCGGCACAGTAGCCACCAAACTTAAAAAGAGAGCGCCCAAAAGGGTGAGACGATTCAGCACCCCTTCCAGATAATTAGTAGTAGCGGTCCCCGGTCGAATCCCCGGAATACTGGTCCCCATTTTCTTCAGGTTTTGGGACATATCCTTGGGGTTAACGATCAGGGAAGCGTAGAAGAAACTAAAACCGAGAATTAGTAAGCTATAAAAAGCCACATAACCCCAACTATCGGGACGCAGAGCATTAACCAACTGAACTAAAACCTGACCGACCGGGTTATCCGTGGGTAAAGCTTGCACCAATTGGAAAGGTAAGACCAACACTGCCGAGGCGAAAATAATCGGCATCACGCCCCCTTGATTGAGTCGTAGGGGTAGATAACTGGTTCTTTCCCGATAGAGACGACGACCCACCTGACGACGGGCAGAAACAATCGGAATCCGACGGGTTCCTTCCTGAACAAAAACAATGCCGATAATCATCACCAAGAAAACCAGCAAGAGAATCACCACTTGAGCGATCGCTTGTCGGCCACCCTGTTGAGCAAAAGTAATCGTATCACCGAGGGTTTTCGGTAAAACAGCGACAATGTTGACAAAAATCAGCAAAGATGCTCCATTTCCCAGACCGCGTTCCGTAATCAGTTCCGAAATCCACATCACGAACATAGAACCCGCCACTAAAGCGAGAACCGTAGCAGCGATCGAGGGTAAAGTTCCGGCCACAACGCCGTTAGCCACCAATAAACCGAGAGTAATGCCGATACTTTGAATAATTGACCAACCAAAGGCAATATAACGGGTAATTTGGGCAATTTTTCGCCGTCCTGCTTCTCCTTCATTTTTCTGTAAATCTTCCAAAGAAGGAAGGGCAGCGGTGAGCAGTTGCACGATAATTGAGGCGTTGATATAGGGAAGAATGCCGAGGGCAAAAATCCCCAACGTCGATAATCCTCCCCCGGTGAACAGGTCAAGGATTCCCAAAGCGGCGTTACTTTGAATAATTTCTGCTAATCTTGCCCGATCCAAACCGGGTATCGGTACAAACATCCCAAAACGGAGCAGAACCAGTAAACCCAATGTAATCAACAAGCGACCGCGTAAACCGGCCGCTTGTGCCATTTGCATAAACGTTTCCTGTGCCGTGGGAGCCTTATCACGACTGACGACCATTAACAGTTACCTCTAGTGCAGTTTTTTTATGGGAAAAAGTAATCGAGGGGGAAAACTTTCTCGATTTTTTTAAGATTTCCCCTGTCTTTCTTATGATATAGCAATCCGGTCTTGGGGATTGGGTGTTAGGGTGTGGGGTGTAGGGTGTGGGGTGTAGGGTGTGGGGTGTAGGGTGTAGGGTGTGGGGTGTGGGGTGTGGGGTGTAGGGTGTAGGGAGAACAAAGCTGCCCTTTACCTTTTGCCTTTTGCCTTTTGCCTTTTGCCTTTTGCCTTTTATCTCCTGTCTCCTGTCTCCGTTAAATTTCTTCCCAAGTACCTTGAGCGGCGGTAATTTTCTCTTTAGCACTATTGCTAAAAGCGGCGGCCTTCACCTTGAGGGGAACGGTAATTTCACCATCACCTAAAACTTTTAAAGGGCCGTCATTGCTGGTGAGAATTTTAGCTTTTAGGAGACTTTCTAGGGTAACTTCCGTATTAGCGGGTAAAGAAGCCAATTTTCTCAGATTAACAATCGTGTATTGACGGGGGTTAACCAAAGGAAAATGCTTTAATTTCGGAACCCGACGATAGAGGGGCATTTGTCCCCCCTCAAAACCGGGGCGGGTCCCCGTCCCGGAGCGAGATTTTTGTCCGCGCATTCCCAGGCCGCAACTAGCACCCTGGCCGGCCGAGACACCCCGTCCCACACGACGACGGCGTTTAGTGGACCCCGGTTGGGGGGCGATTTCGTGGAGTTTCATGGTGATTTCTCTAGGTGTACAAATGTTCTACAGATACGCCTCGATCTTTGGCCACTTCCGAGAAAGTACGGAGAGTTTCCAGGGCGTTAACGGCGGCTCTAGCGTTATTGAGGGGGTTATCGCTACCGAGTTGTTTAGCGAGGATATTTTTCACCCCGGCTAATTCTAAAACGGTACGGACAGCACCCCCGGCAATAACCCCAGTCCCCGGGGCAGCCGGACGCATAAGCACCTGAGCGCCACCGGAAGCCCCCCGGGTGAGGTGAGTGATGGAACTAGCTTTAGTTAAGGAAACTTCAATTAGTTGTTTTTTGCCATCGGCCACGCCTTTACGGACGGCCCCGATAACGTCCCCTGCTTTGCCGACTCCCACTCCCACCTGGCCGTTTTCATTACCGACCACGACGATGGCCCGGAAGCTGAGTTTTTTACCACCCTTAACCACTTTACTAACCCGGCGGATCTGGATGACCCGCTCTTGCCAAGTGGTTTCTTTTTCTTTTTCGCGGTTGCCTTTGCGACGTTTTGCCATAGTTTTATCAGTGTTGAAAGGATATTTTAGAAGTTTAAGCCGGCTGACCGAGCCGCTTCTGCTAAGGCTTTGACGCGACCGTGATAGAGATTGCCACCGCGATCAAAAACCACTTGTTCAATGCCTTTGTCTAGGGCCCGTTGGGCCACCAGTTTACCCACGGCAGCCGAGGCTTCTTGGGTAGCGGTGGATTCCAATTCCCCGCGCAAGGTGGCCTCTAGGGTAGAAGCGGCAGCGAGGGTGTGTTGGGCTACGTCGTCGATAATTTGGGCGTAGATGTGGTTATTAGAACGAAATACGGATAAACGCGGCCGTTCAGCAGTGCCATTAATTTTGCGACGCACACGCTGGTGACGACGACGGACTGATTCTTTGCGACTAAGTTTCATGGTTTATTTTTTACCTCCTTTACCGCCTTTAGCGCCTTTACCGCCAGCTTTACCAACTTTGCGACGGACAACTTCACCAAGATAGCGAATCCCTTTTCCTTTATAAGGTTCGGGGGGACGAACTTCGCGGATTTTAGCGGCAATGTTACCGACGGCTTCTTTGTCGATGCCACTGACGATAACTTGGGTGTTGTTTTCTACGGCGACGGAAACACCATCGGGCATCTCCATCTCCACGGGTTTACTGTAACCAACATTAAGAACTAATTTACTACCCTGCGCCTGGGCGCGGTAGCCCACCCCTTGGATATCGAGGCGTTTTTGAAAGCCGGTAGCGACTCCTTCCACCATGTTGGCCACTAGAGTTCTACAGAGTCCGTGGCGTTCTCTGGCGGTACGGGAATCGTCTTGACGGGTAACGAGCAGGGTTTCGCCATCTTTGTCGATGGCGACGGCGGTGGGTAGGGTTCTCTGGAGAGTTCCTTTGGGCCCTTTCACCGTCAGGGTAGCACCATCGATATCGACGGTGACTTTATTGGGAATAGGAATCGGGCGTTTGCCAATACGAGACATAACAGTTATCAGGGAAGAGTTATCAGTTATCAGGGAAGAGTTATCAGTGGGTCAGCTATCGGGTTTAAACTTGGAAAGGCTGACGGCTGATAGCTTATCCTTGTTTACCAGATGTAGCAAAGGACTTCGCCGCCAACGTTTTGTTTACGCGCTTCGCGATCGGTCATAATACCTTTAGAGGTAGAAACAATGGCGATGCCAATGCCACCGAGGACGCGAGGTAAGTCTTTACTGTTGGAATAAACTCGCAGGCCCGGTTTACTGACTCTGGTGAGGGTAGTAATGATCGGTTGACGGTTTTTGCCTTTATATTTGAGGGAAAGAACTAATTGAGATTTAATCCCCTCACCCACTTCCTCAAAGTCAGCAATAAAGCCTTCGTCTTTGAGAACTTGAGCAATACTGCGCGTCATCCGCGTGGTGGGAATTTGAGTAGTGGTCTGCCGAACCGCGCAAGCGTTACGGATGCGGGTCAGCATATCCGAGATGGTATCGTTAGCAGACATGAATTACCTGTTTTTCTCCTAAATTGGGATCAACATCAGTGGTCAGTTATCAGTGGGTCAGTTATCAGATTTGAGTATTAAGTGAGTAGTATTAAATAGCAGTTTCCTGCTGTCTTTTCACTGAATCACTGTTTACTGTTCACTGTTGACTGTTTACTGTTTACTGTTTACTGTTCACTTATTTACCGGTCACTGTTTACTTTTCTCTTGATTGATTTATCTAAAGGGCATTCCCATCTCTTTGAGGAGGGCGCGTCCTTCTTCGTCGGTTTTAGCGGTGGTGATGATTGAGATGTCCATCCCGCGAATTTGATCGATTTTGTCGTATTCAATTTCGGGGAAGATCAACTGTTCACGAATGCCTAAACTGTAGTTACCACGACCATCAAAACTGTTACCGCTGATACCGCGAAAGTCGCGAATGCGTGGTAGGGCCAGATTAATTAGACGGTCTAAAAAAGCGTACATTCGATCGCCGCGTAATGTCACCATGACTCCCACGGGCATTCCTTCGCGAATTTTGAAGCCAGCGATCGCTTTTTTTGCCCTAGTCACTACCGGTTGTTGTCCGGTGATGGTGGACAGTTCCTCCTTGGAAGACTCCAAAGCTTTGGCATTTTGTGAAGCTTCCCCAAGACCGCGGTTAACAGTAATTTTGATAACTTTAGGTACTTGGTGGATATTGGTATAACCAAATTGTTCTTTCAGTTTCGGAACAATGGTTTCTTGATAGGTGGTTTTTAGTTTTTGGCTCATAGTTTTGCTGCTTGCTTTTCCTGGGCTTGGTCAGGAACTAGAATTGATGGGAAACTAATCAATAATTTCGCCAGTTTTCTTCAGTATCCGCACTTTCCGACCGTCTTCGGTAAAGGTATAACCCACCCGACTGGCGATTTTTTTCTTCTCGGAATAGAGCATCACTTTGGAACTGTGAATCGGTGCTTCGTAGGTAACGATTTGACCCGATTCCCCTTCCTGTTGGGGTTTAGTGTGTTTGGTGCGGATATTAACTCCCTTGACCACCACGGTACTTTCTTGGGGTAGGGCCCGTAAAATTTCGCCCACTTTGCCCTTATCGGAACCGGCGATTACTTGAACGACATCCCCTTTTTTAACGTGCATTTTTTGCTTTTGGGGTGAGGTTTGACTGTTTTTCTTACTCATTTTTTTTTGACCTCAAAGTGTGAAAAGTTTTAGACTAGCCATCAGCCAATTGCCTTAGTACTTTTCACTTTGATCAGAGAACTTCTGGGGCTAAGGAAACAATTTTGGTGTAGTTTTTATCGCGCAATTCCCGAGCGACCGGACCAAAAACCCGCGTACCTTTGGGATTACCGTCATTATTAATAATCACGGCGGCGTTATCATCAAAACGGATGCTCATACCGCTATCGCGACGGACGGTTTGACGGGTCCGCACAATCACCGCAGTGACCACATCGGATTTTTTCACGGGCATATTGGGGATAGCGTCCTTAACCACGGCGATAATTTTGTCACCGATGCCACCGTAGGTACAGTTACCTGTTCCCAGCACCCGCAGACACATTAGTTTCCGCGCCCCGCTATTATCAGCGACATTTAAGTAGGTTTGTTGTTGAATCACGGTTTTTACCTAGGTGAAATTTAATTATCGGTTAATATTTCCGCCACTTGCCAACGTTTGGTTTTACTGAGGGGGCGGGTTTCACGAATACGAACTCGATCGCCTTGTTTGGCTTGATTTTCTTCGTCGTGAGCTTTAAATTTCTGGGTTTTCACGACGATTTTGCCGTATTTGGGGTGAGGAGAGCGGTTTTCAATGGCTACCACTACGGTTTTATCCATTTTGTCGCTGACTACTACCCCAACTCTTTCTTTAACTGCCATAGCGGGTTATGCCTCCGGGGTGGACTGGGCTAGTTGGCGCTCCCGTTCTACGGTCAATAATTGGCCGAGACGGTGGCGGGTGTGTTTAAATTCGTGGGTTTTTTCCAAGCGACGGGTGGCCTGTTGCAAACGCAATTCAAACAGTTTCTTTTTGGCATCGAGGACAGCGTCGGCGATTTCCTCATCGCTCATCTTCCTCACTTCGGCGATTTTCGGTAAAGCCATTAGACGAAATCCTCCTCGCGAGTGATAAATTTGGTCTTAATCGGTAATTTTTGGGCGGCTAGGCGCATTGCTTCCCGGGCTATCGGTTCGGCTACCCCGGCAATTTCAAACATAATGAACCCCGGTTTAACCACGGCTACCCAGAATTCGGGGGAACCTTTCCCGGAACCCATCCGAGTTTCTGCTGCCCTTTGGGTCACGGGTTTATCGGGAAAAACGCGAATCCAGATTTTGCCACCCCGACGGATATAACGAGTCATTGCCCGTCTGGCCGCTTCGATTTGACGGGAAGTAATCCAACAGGGTTCGGTGGCTTGCAGGGCGAAATCGCCGAAATTAATCGTATTTCCGCCGGTGGCCAGCCCGCGCATCCGTCCGCGCTGTTGTTTGCGGAATTTTGTTCTTTTGGGACTTAACATGAGCTATTTACCACTGATAAATATTAGGGATCAGCCCTCACTAGAGCGATCTTCAAACTGTTGACGGCGACGCTGTTGACGGCGCGGTGCTTGAGCGGGAACGGCGGCGGCAATTTCTTCTTGGCCGGGGATAATTTCGCCCTTAAAGATCCAAACTTTCACGCCTAGAATCCCGTAGATGGTGCTGGCGGTTTTATAGGAGTAATCGATATCGGCCCGCAGGGTATGGAGGGGAACTCGTCCTTCCCGCACCCATTCGGTGCGAGCGATTTCCGCGCCGTTGAGACGACCGCTAACTTGAATTTTGATCCCTTTCACTTCGGCCCTCTGCGCCCGTTGGATGGCCTGGCGGACCACACGACGGAAGGAAACCCGTCTTTCTAGTTGTTGGGCGATGTATTCGGCGATCAGGTTGGCATCGGCATCAACGCGAGCCACTTCGATGACGTTAATGCGAATTTGACGCTGGCCACCGAGGGCTTTTTGCAAACCTAGGCGCAGCTGTTCGATTCCCGTGCCACCACGACCGACGACGACCCCAGGGCGGGCGGTGTGGATGGAGATATCTACTTGATCGGCCTTGCGTTCGATGCGAATATCGGCGATACCGGCATTAGCGAGGTTTTTTTCGACGTACTGGCGAATGCGGCGATCTTCTTGCACTAATTCGGGGTAACGTTTCGCGTCGGCATACCAGCAAGATTTATGATCTTTGATAACGCCGAGACGAAAACCGAGGGGATGGATTTTTTGTCCCATTGTGGTTTTTTAGTTAAGGTGATTAGTCTTTGTTGCTAGGAGCGACGGCGACGGTGATATGACAGGTGGGTTTGCGAATTTGGTAGGCGCGCCCTTGAGCCCGAGGTCGAAAACGTTTTAGGGTCGGTCCGCCATCGGCAAAGGCTTGGCTAACTACCAAAGTGGCGGGATCGAGTCCTTCGTTATTTTCGGCGTTGGCAACGGCGGAACGCAGGACTTTCAGAATCGGGTCACAGGCCCGGTAGGGCATGAATTCGAGAATAATTAGGGCTTCCCGATAGGAGCGACCGCGGATCTGATCGAGTACCCGTCTGACTTTCAGGGGTGACATCCGAATATAGCGGGCGATCGCTTTGACTTCGTTAGAGGTATCGATGGTCATTTCAGTTATCAGTTATCAGTTATCAGTTATCAGTTATCAGTCTCGATGATTTATGGTCACGACTATCTAGCTGATGGAGTAGCGGCTGATTTATTTCCGTCCTGCTTTTTTGTCGCTCTTGGCGTGGCCGCGGAAGGTGCGGGTGGGAGCGAATTCACCGAGTTTATGACCGACCATCTGCTCGGAAACATAGACGGGAACGTGCTGTTTGCCGTTGTGAACGGCGATCGTGTGACCGACCATATCGGGAATGATTGTCGAGGCCCGGGACCAAGTTTTAATCACTTGTTTACTGCCCTGGGCGTTGAGTTTTTCGATTTTTTCCATCAGGTGGCCAGCGACAAATGGCCCCTTTTTCAGTGAACGACCCATAATTTTCAGTCAAAAGTAAAGTAATAATTTCTAACCCTGGTTACGACGGCGCACGATGAGATCGCTACTGCGTTTTTTCTTGTTGCGAGTTTTGCGACCGAGGGCGGGTTTACCCCAGGGAGTCATCGGACCGGAACGTCCAATCGGAGCGCGACCCTCTCCACCTCCGTGCGGGTGATCCACTGGGTTCATGACGCTACCCCGAACATGAGGCCGTTGACCGCGGTGACGGGTACGGCCGGCTTTACCGAGACTGATGTTTCTAGCTTCGGCGTTACCGACTTTTCCGATGGTGGCGTAGCATTCACGCCGGATCATGCGTACTTCCTTGGAGGGGAGGCGGATGGTAACATAATCGCCTTCTTTCGCTACCACTTGGGCGAAACCACCAGCAGCCCGCACCATTTGACCACCGCGACCGGGGACGAGTTCGATGTTATGAACTTCTGTCCCTAGGGGGATGCGACTTAAGGGTAGGGCATTACCGACCTCGAAGGGAGCGTTTTCTCCGGCGATGACGGTATCACCAACGCCTAAACCGGCGGGGGCGATGATGTAGCGTTTTTCCCCGTCTTTGTAGAAAAGCAGGGCAATGCGGGCGTTACGGTTAGGATCGTACTCGATCGCCGCTACTGTGGCGGGAATATCCCGTTTATCGCGACGAAAATCGATAATCCGGTAGAGGCGTTTATGGCCGCCGCCCCGGTGACGACTGGTAACGACACCGCGATTATTACGCCCCTGTTTGCTGTGTTTGCGATGAGTCAGGGACTTTTCCGGTTCGGTTTTGGTGATCTCTTTAAAGTCGGAGATGGCCGCCTGCCTTGTCCCGGGGGTTAAAGGTCTAAAAGAACGAATACCCATAGTTTAGTTTTCCGTTGTCGGGTTTCTTGGTTTTTATACGTCGGGATAGAGGGTGATCGAGTCGCCTTCCGCCAGGGTCACGATCGCGCGTTTGTATTGGGGTTTGTAACCGAGGAAACGGCCGACGCGTTTTTTCTGACGAGAGGGGCGGCTGGTGTTCACTTTCGTTACTTTCACGTCAAACAGCAATTCGATCGCCGCTTGAATTTCCGGCTTGGTCGCTTTCAATGCGACATCGAAGACGTATTTATTTTGTTCTAGGAGCAGGGTGGCTTTCTCGGTCACGATCGGCTTTAGGATCAGATCGGCGAGTTGTCTGGCTTCGGTTTTAAGCACCATAGACCTCCTCAATTTTGGCTAGGGCTGCGGCGGTGGCGATAACTCGATCGGCTAGGATGACATCATAGACGTTGAGACTATCGGCGCGAATAATTTTGAGATTGCAGATATTACGTCCCGATAAATAGACATTTTCGGGAATTTCCGTCAAAATCAGCAGAATTTTTTCCTCTGGACTGGCTCCCCAGCGACTTAAGGCAGCGGTGAGTTCCTTGGTTTTGGGTTGGGAGAATTGTTCGGCGAAGCTTTCCACCACGATAAAGTTATCGGACTGGCTGATCAAAGCGGTTCTCAGGGCTAATCTTTTCTCTTTGCGATTGACCTTAACCTCAAAATCTCTGGGTTTGGGTCCGAAGATGACACCGCCACCACGCCAGAGGGGAGAACGGATCGAACCGGCTCTGGCACGACCGGTGCCTTTTTGCCGCCAGGGTTTGCGACCACCGCCGCGCACTTCCGAGCGGGTTTTGCTGGAGGCGTTACCTTGGCGGGCCGCCGCTAGATGGCTGACGACGACGCGGTGAATTAGGTGTTTGGCGGTTTCGGGTTTAGCGGTTTTCAGTTCCAGGGTGCCTGTTCCCGCTTCTTCCCCTTGCCAATTTTTGACTGTGTAGTTAACCATGGCTTTAATCTTTCCTTGCCCTATTTACCAAATTTCTTGGCGGGGGTGATGTTTAACAGGGTTCCTGGTTTGCCCGGGACGGCTCCTTTGATCAGGATCAGGTTGCGTTCGCTATCGATTTTGACCACGGACAGTTTGCGGATGGTCACTTGGGTGGCTCCGTATTGTCCAGCCATTCTCTTACCCGGGAAGACCCGACCGGGGGTAGTACCAGCGCCGGTGGAACCGGGGAGACGGTGGTTTTTGGAACCGTGGGTCATGTTACCGCGCTTGAAGTTATGGCGTTTTTGATAGCCGGAGAAACCCCGTCCGATGGTGGTTCCAGCCACATCGACCAAATCGCCTTCTTGGAAGATAGCGGCGGTAATTTCTTGGCCTAAAGTGTAAGCGGATGCGTCCTCAAGACGGTATTCGATTAAATGCCGCAGGGGGGAGACACCGGCTTTGGCTAAATGACCGAGTAGCGGTTTGTTGAGGGCTTTTTCTTTGACGGTTTTGTATCCCACTTGGATGGATTCATAACCGTCGGTTTTTTTAGTTTTGACTTGGGTGACGGGACACGGACCGGCTTGAACGACGGTGACGGGAATGGCGACTCCCGTTTTGTTGTCGAAGATTTGGGTCATGCCCAGTTTTGTACCGAGGATACCGATAGACACGGATTGTTCTCTTTATCTTTACTAGACGACAATCAAAAATAACGTGGCCGTGGCTATAGGAGCGAGAAAAATCTTTCCCGCTTTATCAGCCTGCCCAACTTGAATGACTTTTTTCGAGTTATTTAAGCTGGCATCCCGTTAAATTCGTAAGTAGGACTAGACAGGTTTGCTGGTTCTGCCTAGATTGTTGCTGGTCTTTGTTTCTTCAGGACTTAAAGGGTTTATCTTCAGTATCCAGGCGAAGACCGAGCGACCAAGGCGGTTCTGCTCGGCAGTGCCTTCAGCACCACCTAACCCCGATTTTGGCCACAATCAAACATTATATAATATTTGTGACTTTTTAGGCAAGAGGTTTTTTTAGTCACCGAAAATGATCATATCTAGTCTGGTCAAATTATTTATCCCGTTCGGCGGTCTTCAGCAGCGATGGGGGCAGACCGAGCCAATAGATTCAATTATAGTAGTTATCTTAATGTTGAGGTACAAAGTTTCCGTTTTGGGGAATCGGTCGTCGGTGGTCGATACCAAATTAGGTTACACTTCTTGACGGGAAACACTTTCAATGGGGGGGGGATGACAGCATTGTGCTATCATCCCTTGTCGGGGGGTTAAATCGCTTCGAGATTTTTTTCTCCGGTACGGATGCGGACGATCTGTTCCACGGGGGAGATAAAGATTTTACCGTCTCCGATTTCACCAGTACGCGCCGCAGAAATCAGCTTATCGACGACCATATCGACCTGCTTATCTTCGACGACGATCTCGATCTTGAGTTTTTGGAGAAATTCGACGGTATACTCGGAACCGCGATAACGTTCCGATTGACCTTTCTGACGACCGAAACCTCTAACTTCGGAGACGGTCATGCCGACAATGCCCGCGTTAACTAGGGCGATTTTCACCTCTTCAAGTTTAAAGGGTCGGATAATCGCTTCTACTTTCTTCAAAATATCTATCTCCTCGTTGCGTGACGATACTTTACTTTCTGGGTAAATTACCTGTTAATTCTAAACTCGGAATCCCAAGAATAGTGCTTAAAGTCATAATTTCTTCAATTATTGTCCTTGGCCACAGTCTTCTGCGGTGAAAAACTTCCGGGTGGGAATTGGCCCACCCGCAGCCATAAATAAACCAACTAGAGAGATAATCCCAACTGAAGACCGAAAACACCGTGAACTAGCAGTAAAATCAGGGCAATACTGCCGATATAAGCGTGAATAGTCCGGAAAAGTTCTTTTTTCTCGCCAGCGAAGCCAGTGAGGGACAATAATCCATTGAAAGCTAATAAACCGATGGCGATCGATCCTGTCCAGAAATGGCTGCTTTCGAGGATTGGATGTTTCTGCATGACTAGGGATAAAATACCGCCGGTGTAACCGAGAGCGATAAATAAAAACAGCCAGGGGGCGAGTTTGCGGTGATCAGCCCGATTTTTGGCCACTACGTCCCCATCTTTGCTTAAACGGCTTTGCCAACCGGCATAGGCAGTATAACTACCCATAACTAAAACCACGATCCCCATCATGACTGGATGTCCCCAATGAACGATCGGTTCGGGAGTTCCGAGACCGCGAAAGGCAGCGGCGATCGGCTCTAGCGCATCACTTAAACTTTGATTCATCTTTGTTACCTAACTTTACAAAACCCTCTGGCCTAAGATTTTAGCCGATCTCTGGCCTAGAAAAACTGCGGTTAGCTGAAAAAATGTCAAGCCTTCGCTAAATTTCTTAACATTTCCGCTAGAGATGAGCGGAGAAATATAGAATAAAGGCAGGGGAAACTAGGGATCCCCACGGGGATTAACCCCTAGGAGGGAGTTATGACTTATCTGCTCAAAGATCGGCGATCGGCAGGGAGACTATTAGCTAGTTACTTGACAGAATATACCAATAGTGCTAGGGCGCTAGTTTTGGCTTTGCCCCGGGGGGGGGTTCCGATCGCCTTTGAAATTGCCCAAAGGTTACATTTACCGCTAGATCTGTGTTTAGTGCGAAAATTAGGTGTACCGGAGCGAAAAGAGTTAGCTTTTGGGGCGATCGGTCAGAATGGTGTGCGGGTAATCAATGAAAGTATCGTTGAAGACTTGCACCTATCGGAGGCGATGATGGAACGGGTAGCAAAGGAAGAAATGATCGAATTAGAGCGACGCAATCGCTTGTATCGAGGTGAGCGACCCTTTCCGGACCTGACGGGAAAAACGATTATTCTAGTAGATGATGGGATCGCTACGGGAGCAACGATTAAAGCGGCGATTCTGACCCTTAAGGCTGAAAATCCCGCTGCTATTATTATTGCTGTTCCTATTGCCCCACCGGAAGTTTGTGATCAATTAGAAAAATTAGTCGATCGAGTAATTTGCCTACATAAACCCTACGAATTGAGATCGATTTCTCTTTGGTACGAGGACTTTTCCCAAACCAGCGATGAGGAGGTGCAAACACTTTTGTCCACCGTCGATAGTTCTTTGATTCCAGTTTAGGGAATTATGAATTATGAATTGGGGAGTGGGGAAGTGGGGAAGTGGGGAGAGTAAATAACAGCAATCTCCTGAAGTCAGAAGTCAGAATTGAGACTTCCGAATTCTAACTTCTGACTTCTACAGCATCGGTATCAACGGCATTGGTTGGGGAAGAAACTTCGGTTTGATTATTTACTCCCCCCGGACGGCGATTGCGATAATCAAGAACTAATCGCGATAATTCCGTGGTTAAAAGGGTGAGGACAATACCATCATCGATCCAACCAATAATCGGGAAAATGTCAGGGGAAATATCGAGGGGACTAAACAGATAAACCATAGTTCCCAGAATGATAATCCAACGATATTTAGGGTGAGTAATTTTGCTGCTGTACCAGTTGTAAAAAGATTCAACAATCGGTTTCATTGATTTGTCCTCTTTGACTGAGATAATTTAATTTTGTCAGGTTGCCACTGGGGCCGATAGTGCGGTTTTACACCCATTATGTAGGGTTATCCCCGCTAATTATCCACTAAAAAAGCCCAGAAGAAAATTCACCTTTAGGGATGAGCCTGAAGTATTGTAAAGTTTCAATACAAATATGGTCATATATAGTCATTCATGGTAATATGTACAGACAAAACTATCGGACTAGGCAAAAAAAACAGGAATAAGTTATCGAACGGCTTGGAGGTGGTGGAAACAAGGGAATTTAACAGGTTATCAATTGCCTTCTGGTACAATTATCATAACGGATGACAACCCTTCAAAACCCGACTTGATAGCTTGCATTTATGCAAGAGTTTCCAGTGCCGAAGATAAAGACAATCTAGATAGACAAGCTGACCGATTAAAAGATTATGCTGTTGCCAGAGGCTACAAAATCTACAAAGTTGTCAAAGAAGTAGGCAGTGGATTAAACGATAATCGCCAACAATTAGCCAAAATTCTCGTTGACCCCAATTATAATGTTTTAATTGTTGAACACAAAGAGCGTCTAGCCAGATTTGGGACTAATTATCTAGAAATCTTGTTAAAAGAACTAGATAAAAAACTGGAGATTGTCAATGAAAGTGAGGATAACCAAGATGAGTTGATGTCAGATTTAATAGCGATTATAACCTCTTTTTGTTCTCGAATTTACGGATTAAGAAGGTCGAAAAGAAAGACAGAAAAGATTATAGCTGAGTTAAAAGACAACGGATAATATGTTAGTAGCAGAAAGACACATTATCAAGAAAGGACATCGATTCTGGGCTGAGATAGATAATTTATCTTGGCAGTCTAAAAATCTCTACAACTCAGCCAATTATTTAATCCGACAAAACTTCATTTATGGTCATGGCTATTTGACCTATAATCAGATGGCCTCTCTCATGAAAGAGACAGAACAG
>NZ_JADBTB010000085.1:0-32788 GCF_020246405.1 Microcystis sp. M083S1 | reverse complement strand
CCCCGAACAAGCCAGTTTTTCGCTCTGGAAGCGTTCTTCAACTGAAACCAGACATCCCAGTCTGGACTGAGATTTTCCCTACACCCCACACCCCACACCCCATACCCTGTCTAAACTCTAACCTCTTTGTCACCCCATCAGGCCAGATTCTTTACTTTTGCCTCTTGCCTTCAGAAGCTAATCACTGAAAAAGGTGAGCGATCGCTCACCTAGAAATTTTTTTAAAACCGCAATTAACTGGATTTAGTAAACTCCGGGGTTAAAACGGTCATCACCCTCGATAAATTCTTTAGAAGGCTCAGTAACGGTGAATTTCTCCAGATTAGCCTGTAAACGCTCTTTTTGAGTGGCCGAGAGTCCGGGGATATTGAGGACATCTTCCACTTCTTGGTAGGGGGCGTTTTTGATGATTTTACCGGCTAAATTGGGATAGAACCCTCTCAAGTCCCGGAAATCGCGAATATCACTGTTATTGAGGTCGATTTTCGCCCCAAATTCTGTAGTTAGTTTAGCATCAGCCGCATTTAAAACCGCCACAGGAAGAGAGGGAAGGGCGATCGAGGTGAGATTGAGAGCTTGAGCGGGAACTTTACCCCAAAAACTCCCGATAATCAAGGCAATTACCGCCAGCAGACGAACAAGATTCTTCATTGCAGTTGTGGTCTCCTAAAACCAAGGCAAATTAACGATCAGGACAAGAAATGAAGCCGTCAGCCTTCAGCTTTCCGACTAGGCATAGGGTGGGGAATTGGGACTTACCACCGCAGCTGACCTATTAGCTGAACGCTGATAGCTAGTTAAAAAAGTTATATCATGCCATTAGACCGGATCTTAACCTAGTTTGCCGCCCTAGGGGAAGGGTTTTGAGGGTTGGGGGATGGGGTTTTAGGGTTTTAGGGGTTTTAGGGTTTTGCGGTTTTGGGGTTTTTATACAAAGAACAAGTTGGTTAGGACAATCTAAATCGCTAAAACCCTTTTCTGGCAAAGACTTTCCTGCTGCCATCTGGCGGCTGCTACAGTTGAATTTCCCTATTTCCCTATCTCCCCACTTCCCCCATTTCCTCATTCCCCTATCCCCTAACCCAATTATTATAAATCCCTAAAATTATCAATGACGAACAGCACTCCTATGGCATCATAAACTGTTGCTTGTCTTGAAATACATAATAAGGAAGACACAATTATGGCTCTCCAATTGGGTGATATCGTTCCAGATTTTACACAAGATTCTAGTGAAGGTCCGATTTCTTTTCACCAGTGGGTAGGAGATAGCTGGGTGGTGCTGTTCTCGCACCCGGCTGATTATACCCCCGTTTGTACCACGGAATTAGGTACGGTGGCTAGTCTTAAGTCAGAATTTGAGCGACGTAATGTGAAAGTGATCGCTTTGAGTGTCGATAGTGCCGAATCCCATCGGGGTTGGATTAATGACATCAACGAAACTCAAAAAACTACCGTTAACTATCCGATTATCGCCGATGGCGATCGCAAAGTGTCGGATCTCTACGGCATGATTCACCCCAATTCCCTCAATAATCTGACGGTACGTTCGGTGTTTATCATCGATCCCAACAAAAAATTACGTTTAACTATTACCTATCCTGCCAGCACGGGGCGCAATTTTAACGAGATCCTGCGCGTGATCGACTCCCTGCAGCTCACCGATAACTATCAAGTGGCTACCCCGGCTAACTGGACCGACGGTGGCGATTGTGTGGTGGTTCCCTCTATTCCCACTGAAGAAGCTCGTAGCAAATTCCCCAAAGGAGTTGAAGAAATCAAACCCTATCTACGCATGACTCCCCAACCTAATAAGTAGGGTTTGCTAATCGGTGAACCATATCCTGGAAAACTGACAATCCAAAAACCAAGAAATCGTCAGGGAGGGTTAGCCATCCGTTTTAACGGATGCTACCCCTGGCAACAGGGGATTTATCTCCCCATATCATTTATTGGTTTGATTGTCAATAGATTTTTTCATAGTTTCCCTAGATGTGTTACCGGCAGTAGTGCCGAAAAGCAATTTCTTGGCTGGGTTAAAGACAATTCATCGACATCTATCTTAACCATAAGTTAAATTAATATTTAATAAAAATCGGCTCAAGACGAAAAAAACGATTAACATTATAGCTCCAAATGCTTAGTAGTGGTTAGTTTAGCTAGATTGTAGATCGATGAAATTATCTAGAGATCGAGCAAGGAGCGTCAAGAATTCTGGGTTAGATATATAAGTAAATTTTATTTTAAGTTTATTTAAGACTGTCATTACTAATGCAAGGCTGAGTCGGGGAGATTTTCCCGTAGTATCAAAAATGAAACTCGCTCCAATCGTTCACTCTGAGGACGGGCGAGAGGCAATTATAGAGACTGCCGCTTTCACTAGCATTTAATTAAGAGGAACAACCGATGCCAACTTATAAAGTCACCCTGAAAACACCCGATGGCGAGAGTAAAACAATTGAGGTTCCCGATGATGAGTACATTCTCGATGTAGCTGAAGAGCAAGGACTGGACTTACCTTATTCCTGCCGCGCAGGAGCTTGCTCCACCTGTGCCGGTAAACTTGTATCCGGTAGCGTTGATCAATCCGATCAATCCTTCTTAGATGACGATCAAATTGAAGCGGGTTATGTCCTCACCTGCGTCGCCTATCCCACCTCTGACTGTGTGATCCTCACCCACCAGGAAGAAGACGCTTTGAAGTAATCTTCAAGATTATCAGAAAATTCCCGTTAAAGCCATGGCTTTAACGGGAGTTATTTTATGGCTCAAAAATTTTTTTCCCTAAACACTTGTGGGTTTTAGCTAAGGGTGCTATGATTGTTAATCGTGGAATTAATGGGTCGGTGCCCGAGTGGTTAATGGGGGCGGACTGTAAATCCGTTGGCTACGCCTACGCTGGTTCGAATCCGGCCCGGCCCACCACGATCAATGCCCGTGTAGCTCAGTGGTAGAGCACACCCTTGGTAAGGGTGAGGTCATGAGTTCAATCCTCATCACGGGCTTTCTCTTTGCTTCTCATTCTCAATCAACCATTGAAGGATGAGATTGAGTAGGGCTTGCTGAATAAATCTAAAAACCTTGTTGGATAATATTTTTAGGCTTTTTTGAAATCAAAAAGTACCGGCCATTGGAGGGATCGGGGGGGAAATTTAGGGACTTTTTCCCTGAAAATTAGGTAATTGACCCCCTGAAAATGGGTAAAACCCTACACCCTACACCCCACACCCCACACCCTACCTCCACCGAAAAACTTTTTGCCGCAAACCCTAAGTAAGTCTTCAGCACTATGGCGTTAACATAAGTTCTCTTCTAGGGCAATTAGTCCTCGATCGCCTAAAATAGTCAAAATTAACTTATTTGTTGGCTCATGTCTCCCCTCGACAACATCGCTAAACTGTCTCACCTCACCCGCAGAGATGTTCAGAAAAATTGGTTTATCGCTACAGCAGCGGGAAAACCAATTCAACCCGTCACCCTCAATGAAAAACAATACATTATTTGGCCAGCCGGCAGACAAATCCAATATCTAACTCAAAAAATTATTGTCCCCGAACATTTAGCCGGTTATCCTTTAGCGGGAATGGAACTGAGATTAATCTTAACTTGGTGGGCGGAAGATGTCAAAATTTATGTTAATAATCAATTTATCCAAGCAGGAGACCTCTTTGATTCTTCCACCCGCATTTTACTTTCCAACTCGGTCTCTACCGGTCAAGAAATTCTTGTTACTCTCCGTTTAGTCAGTCCCAATCATGATATTGGTGGTTTGATGAAATCAGAGTTAATCTATGAATATAGCCAAGCGATCGATCCTAGTTTTGTTGCTGATGAATTAACCATCCTCCATAATTATCTACAAACTTTTTATCCTGAAAACTTAGCGGCTTTTACCGCTACTCTCGATAATATTGACTGGGATAATGTCACCAACAAAGATAGATTTAATCGCTCCCTAGAATCAATTCGTCAATCCCTACAACCCCTCGCTCAACCTCTCAAAGAACGCAGTTTTCATCTTCTCGGTCATGCACATTTGGATATGGCTTGGTTGTGGCCGTTGGCAGAAACTTGGCAAGTAGCAAAAAACACTTTTATCTCGGTTTTAAACCTGCAAAAAGATTTTCCTGCCCTCATATTTGGTCATTCTAGCCCCCTAATTTACGAATGGATAGAAAAACATCATCCTGACCTGTTTCAAGCAATGCTAGAGGCATATAAAGGGCAATCTTGGGAACTTTTGGGCGGGATGTGGGTAGAACCAGAAGTCAATTTAATCTCTGGGGAATCCCTATTTCGACAGCTGCTTTATGGACAAAAATATTTTCAAGAAAAATTTGGGCAAATCACTAAAACTGCTTGGCTGCCGGATACCTTTGGTTTTCCCTACCAATTGCCACAAATTCTTAAATCTTTTGGCATCAAATATTTTATAACCGGGAAACTCCATTGGAATGATACGACTAAATTTCCCCACGGTTTTTTCTGGTGGCAATCTCCCGATGGCAGTAAAATTCTTTCCCTCATGTCTCCTCCCAATGTTGCCGGAGTTATGGATACTAACCCAATTATTATGACCGATCATGCTCTCAATTGGGAACGGCAAACCGGCTTAAAAGATATTTTTTGGCTGCCCGGTGTTGGCGACCATGGCGGCGGTCCGACTCGTGATATGTTAGAGGTGGCCCAACGTTGGCAAAAATCTCCTTGTTTCCCCCAGTTAAAATTTAGCCAAGCAACAACCTATCTGGACAGTCTGGAGACAAGTAATCTCCCTATCTGGGATGATGAATTATATCTAGAATTCCATCGGGGTTGTTATACTACCCACGCCGACCAAAAGGCTTATAATCGTTACTGTGAAATCCTCTTGTATCAAGGGGAATTATGGTCTTCTCTGGCTAATATTTTACTAGAGATTCCCTATCCGAAAGTCGAGATAGAATCCGCATGGAAAAAGGTTTTATTAAATCAGTTTCATGATATACTGCCGGGTACTTCTATCCCCGAAGTATTTAGGGATGCTAATCAGTTATGGCGGCAAGTTATCAGCACAGGTGAAGCAATTTTAGATCAAGCTTTACAGGCAATTGCTAATCAAATTAATTTGCCTAATCCCCCCCATCCCCAAGCAAAGCCTTTTCTAGTTTTTAATTCTCTTAACTGGGAAAGAACCCAGGTTATCTCTTTAGCTATAGAATCTGTCAATTGTTCGGTTTATGACTTGAATAATTGTCTTTGTCTTTCGCAATTATCCCACGACAATCAGCTATTATTTCTCGCTGAAAATATTCCTTCTGTGGGTTATAAGTTATTTTGGTTAGTTGCCAATCAGCAAGCAGCCGAGCAAAATTTAACCAACTGCCAATTTATTTTAGATAATGGACTGCTTAAAGTTACTATTAACTCGGAAACGGGGGATATAGATAGTATATTCGATATAATTAATCAAAAAGAAATCCTGCAAGCTGCTGGTAATCAATTACAGGCATTTAAAGATCAAGGACAATATTGGGACGCTTGGAATATCGATCCGAATTATCAACAATATCCCTTACCTAAAACAGTATTAAAATCGATCGAATGCTTAGAATGTGGTCCCTTGCGCTGGCAGATTCGCGTGATCAGAAGTTTAGCTGATTCGCAATTTTGTCAAGATTATATCTTAGAAAAAGATGCTCCTATTCTCCAGATTAAAACTATTGTTAATTGGCAGCAAGAACATACTTTAGTAAAAACCGCTTTTCCTCTTACCCTAAACAGCGATTTTACCACCTATGAAATTGCCTGTGGTGCGATCGAGCGTTCCCACGAACCAGAATCGCCAAAATGGGAAGTTTACGCCCATAAATGGGCGGATTTAACCGATACAGAGGCAAACTATGGGGTAAGTCTTTTAAATAATAATAAATATGGCTATGATGCTACTAACCAGCAACTGCGATTAACTCTGTTGAGAAGTCCCCGATGGCCAGATCCCGAGGCGGATCTGGGAAACCAAGAATTTACCTATGCAATATATCCCCATCAAGGTAACTGGAAAACGGCGAAAACTGTCCATCACGCTTGGCAGTTAAACTTACCTGTCACCGTTATTTTTATTAATAATTCTTCTCAATCAAACTGGTTGCCACCCGTGGCACAATGGTTAAAATTCTCGGCAGATAACTTAATTTTAATGAGTTTCAAACAAAGTGAAACAGCCGCTCGGGGTTGGGTAATGCGCGTTTATGAATGTCAGGGAGAAAACGCTGTTATTGATTGGCAAAATCAATTACAATTAACAATAAAAGAATCGATCGATGGTTTAGAAAGAGCGATCGATCCCGTTGAGCAACTTTCTCCTTGGCAGATAGCCACATGGTTATTAAAGAATTAATCTTCGTGATCTTCAAAAGGATCGCTTAATTCTGCTGCCGGCGGTCCAAAAGCGGTATAAAGAGCTAAAGCGGTAATTCCTACCAAAGCGGCAGCGATCGAAACACCCAAAATTGTTGCAGTTTCCATAAAATAAAATTTGCTTAGATACAGTCTGTATCTTATCTTAACAAAATATAACCGATCTCGCAGCCGATAACGATCGCTAATCTGGCCGGTTGCATTGCTGTTATCTCATGCCCGATAATGCTGAAAGGATCGACTCAATAGCGATCAAACTAAACCAGAAAAATTATTATGAAGAAACTCCTACAGGGACTAGAAAAGTTCCAGAGTGGTTATTTTGATGAACATCGGCAATTATTTGAGCAACTCTCCCACGGACAAAAACCGAGAATCCTGTTTATTACCTGTTCCGATTCCCGTATCGATCCTAACCTAATTACCCAAGCGGAGGTGGGGGAACTATTCGTAATTCGTAATGCGGGAAATATAATCCCTCCCTACGGAGCAACCAATGGTGGTGAAGGTGCATCTATAGAATATGCTATCAACGCTCTCGGCATCGAGCAAGTGATTATCTGCGGTCACTCCCATTGTGGAGCGATGAAAGGTTTGCTAAAATTGCAGAGTCTGGCCGATGAAATGCCTTTAGTTTACGATTGGTTAAAACAAGCAGAAGCTACTCGACGTTTAGTTAAGGATAATTACAAAGAATTAGAAGGAGAAGAACTGATCGAGGTGACAGTAGCAGAAAATGTTCTCAATCAGTTAAGTAATTTGCAAAGCTATCCAATTATTCGTTCCCGATTACATCAGGGTAAATTGTCCCTACACGGTTGGATTTTTCGGATTGAAACTGGGGAAATTTTAGCCTACGATCCCATCCTACACGATTTTGTCGCTCCCCATAGTAAAATTACCCATCCCGAAGCAGCAGACAATTTACCCTCTAGTCGTCATCTTCCCAATAGTCATCCCTTCAAGATTTCTGAGGATTATATCAGGACTAATGCGGAGGTAAAAAAAGCGACTCCTGCGGTTAATACTGTGGCCAAAAAGAATGGCTCCTCGACCCAAAAACCGGGCTATAATTATTTAGAACCCTCCCAAGCTGATCGCATTTATCGCGGTTCGAGAAGTTAATTAGGGATTACAGAAATTCTCTAGAGATGTGCCTATTAACGTCTCTAGAGTGGCAATTAAACGATAACTGCTATACTCCTCTATGGCTTCCCCAAAAGATTTTATTAGTCCCGTCAATTCCGAGCAAGAGTTAGTCTATCCTTTTCGGAACTATCTTAACTATCTGCACGCAAAATACTCTGATTTACAGACGGGTCATATCGCCGATTATATTCCGGAATTAGCCCTAGCAGCTCCAGAATGGTTTGGTATTTCCGTAATTGGCACTGATGGTCAGATTTTTGAGGTGGGAGACTGTCAGCAAACCTTTACAGTACAATCGATTTCTAAAGCTTTTGTCTTTGGATTAGCTCTAGAAGATCACGGAAGAGAATACGTTAATAGTAAAGTCGGTGTTGAACCCACCGGAGAAGCTTTTAACTCGATTATTCTCGATGAAAAAACCAATCGTCCCTATAATCCTATGGTTAATGCTGGTGCGATCGCTACTACGGATTTAATCACCGGACAGAATGCCACCGAAAGGCTAAAACGTATTTTAGAAATGTTTAAACGCTATACCGGCAGGGATCACGAGATTAATGTCCCCGTTTTTCTCTCGGAAAAATCCACCGGCAATCGCAATCGGGCCATGGCTTATCTGATGCTAAATTTTGGCATGGTCAGCGATAAAATTGAAGAAACCCTCGATCTTTACTGTCAACAATGCGCCATACTCGTCCATGCTCACGATTTAGCTCTGATGGCTGCTACCTTAGCTAATGGAGGTGTCAACCCAATCACAGGAATACGGGCGATCGATGAACACTACGTTCAAGATGTGATCAGTGTTATGCTTACCTGTGGAATGTACGACGCTTCGGGAGAATGGGCCTATCGGGTAGGATTACCAGCAAAAAGCGGTGTCGGTGGCGGAATTACGGCAGTAGTTCCCCATCAGTTGGGAATTGGGACTTTTTCGCCCCTTTTAGATGAAAAAGGCAACAGCATCAGAGGAGTGAAAATTTGTCAAGATATTTCAGAGGATTTTGGTTTACATTTATTTAATGTGGCTAAACCAGAACGAGATTTGAAAACGTGGCTTGAAGGTAATAGTTGATATTGATAGCTGTCCCCGACAAGAGCGCCTAACGGCCCTGGGAAATTAATTTGGCCAGAGGTCTGTGGAAAAAAATGTCATAAACCTCTTGACAAAAGCAGCGGATTGTGTGTAATATAAATATTGTGTGAGGAGTATAAGTTCAGCATAAGAGGAACCTTTGGGGTCGAAACACGGCAAGACTCCCAGAGGTTCTTCTTTTTCACTCCCTTATTGGCTCAAAGTCAGCAATAAAATCAGGTTTTTCCCGATCGCTAGTTTTTTCTCAATTTATCCCTTCTAGGTCTGTTTGGCTCTTCTAGGTTCTGTGTGATAAGTTTAACTTACATAGGATCGATCAATCTTTGTGTCCTTTGTGTCTTTGTGGTTCCTTCCACTCGCTCGCCAGCAGGACTGTATCTTAGAATACATTTTGCCCACCAAACCTAAGAGAGCCTCTGTTTTTCTTTACCAAGAGCAACAGTCCAAAATTTTGCCGAAGAAACTGCACAAGAGAAGTGTAATTGCTCGTAAAATTGGGAATTAAGTACAAGGGCAATCCTATGGCAGATAAAAATAACGGTAACGGTGGCTTATTCCTCGTCGGGGTTTTAGTGGGCAGTGCGATCGGAGTAGCGGCGGGTTTATTAGTAGCGCCGAGATCTGGAAAAGAAACCCGTCGAATTCTGCAAAAATCCGCGCGGGCTTTGCCTGAATTAGCCGAAGATCTGACCACGACGATGCAATTGCAGGCCGATCGCCTATCGGAATCGGCCCGACGTAATTGGGATGATACTTTAATGAGATTAAAAGAGGCGGTGACAGCCGGAATCGAAGCTAGTCAAAGTCTAGCCACGGACAATCCTTTCCCCGACTCGCAAGAATCCCCCGAAGGCGATAATCAACACTCGAATCACTATTAAATGACCGAACCTATTTTCTGGCTAGGATGTTCTTTACTGCTAGTCGCCGTTAGTTTAACGGCGGTTTTCATCGCCGCTTTACCTGCTCTGCAAGAGTTAGCCCGGGCAGCCCGCAGTGCCGAAAAATTATTCGATACCCTCCATCGGGAATTTCCCCCGACTCTAGAAGCAATTCGCCTGACAGGGGCGGAAATCAGCGAATTAACCGACAATATCGATGAAGGGGTCAAAAGTACCCGCCAAGTTGTCCAAGGAGTCGATCGCAGTCTCGGTAGTGCTAAAGCTGGTCTCAGCAAGCTCGATCGTGGCAGCCGTCGCCTCTTGATCGGTTTTAAAGTCGCTTGGAATACTTGGAAACGCAGTTAAGGAGATGGGGAATTATGAATTATGAATTATGAATTATGAATTATGAATTGGGAAATGTGGGAGTGGGGAGATAGGAGAATTTCAACTAAAACCCCAAAACCCTCAAACCCCAACTCCCTAAAACCCCAACTCTCAACTCCTAACCCCACCAACAAACTTTTTCAGCAAACCCTAAATATTTGTAAACTTTTTCGTCTAAGTTACTTTTCTGTGGTAAGCAAATCTTTACTGCTCCGATTTGGGGGTTTCTTGGGGGGTGTCATCGTTGTTGGTTTTTGGTTCTTGTCCTTTAAAAGTAGGGATAAATCGCGACAAAACTTCAAAAAGCTGATTAAAGGTCGTTTGATTGATTTTACCCGTCAAGAGCAATAACACAAAGACAATAAAAGCAAAGATAAAAATAATTGTCAAAACGCTGGTAATATGCTTTGAATCTGGCACAAAATGGGCAATCACCGCAACTATACAAGCAACCACAGCTAAAACCAGCAACAAAGCGAGACTAGGTTTCAGGAGATTGGGAGTTTCTGGCGTTTTGGGACTCATAGGGCGATTTTCTCGGCTTTTGCGGCCACGTTCCTCCCTTATATCGAGATCTCTTGCTCTTTCTGTCTTAGATTCCACCCCTTCTAAGATATTGCGGATATTATATTTGCCGCGCAAACCGGGGAGAGGTTCTTCCACTCTGCCTTGGCGATCGAGTTCTATCAGATGGAGATAATCGACGGGAACTTCTACCCCGGTGGGTTTTTCCCCTTGCAATTCTCGAATCACTAACTTTTCCTGTACGGCTAAATTAGGGATAGTAGCGTGAATTTTCTCAAAATCTGCCCTAATAATAGCTAAAAGCGCACTAGCACGGGAACCCTGGGCTTTTATGCTGATGTAGTTATCTTCCTCGTCGGCACGCACCAAAGCTTTATTAAGATCCATTGTCAGAACCACACCACTACGCCAACGCATGGTTTTATAGATCATCTGGTGATTACGGACGATAAAGCGGGAAATAATGCTACCGGGCAGGATATCATAACGGTACTGGAAGTGTAAAGGTGCGTTTTCGTAGCTATCCACATCCGGTTCATCGATGGGTAGAAGATCGGTGATTAGATAGCGATCGGGACTGTAACCATCAAGGGGAAAACAGAGTTCAAATTTTCCCATCAAATCCATCAAAAATCGGCGTTTATTTTCGGGATAACGTTGGGGTTGTTTGAGAATATTTGGCAGATCTGGCAGTGAAAGAATGCCTTTTTTTTGCACCATCAAATCGTGATTATTGAGAATATCATAAACACCGTCAGTTACCCATTCCGGGTTCAGGACATTGGTTTCATTCAGTCGCGGATCATCTTGGTAGTTGAGGACAATACCGAGATCGTGGAGAAACTGCACTAAACTTTTTTGATCGCTGGCCTCTTTAATCTCGGCTGTCTGACACATTTCCTGATACTTTTCGTAGGAAATAAAGTCATAACTCTTTTGCATCGTTTCTAGTTGAGTTTTGATCTCAAACCAACTATTAGGCAATGAATCTTTGATATGGGGAATAGCATCGATTTGAGAGGCGATTTCCTGCACAAGTTGCTCGATTCCCACACCGGTTTTACAGGAAGTGGCGATTAGCTTGGTGATTTGGGGATATTTTTTCCGGAGGGTGCGGATCTTAACTTGCGGGGGATTTTCATCGGCACAATTACCCACGATAATCACGGGAGAATTGCCTCCGTAGGTTTCAATGAGTTTTAACCAGTATTCCAGACGGTTTTGCTGTTCGTTTTTGCGGTTGTCGAGGACAAGCAGATAAAGACTGCGTTTAGTCAGAAAAAACTGATGGGTGGTTTGCATCACTTTCTGACCGCCAAAATCCCAGATATTGAGGCGAATATCGGGTTTTTGGGACAGTTGCCACTTTTCAATATTAATGCCGGGGGTCTTGGGTTCTTCGGAATTAAAGGTATTGTGCAGTAACCGCTTTAACAGGGAAGTTTTCCCCACATCCCCCTCCCCCACCAATAAAACTTTAAGCTCATTAAGAGGGCGTGTAGCTTTATTCTTGAGATAACTAAAAATCGCCTGCGGGTTGCCATCATCCCATATTTCTTCACCCCATCCCTGACGAATAATTTCCGGAGGAACGTTGGTAATCGGGTTATTTTTGAGGACTAATCGCTTCAGGTTGACTAGGTGAGTGAGCGCTTCTGGAATCTCCCTGATTTGGTTATTTCTGAGGTGGAGGTGTTGCAGGGAGGTGAGGTGAACGAGCGCTTCTGGAATCTCCCTGATTTGGTTATTGTTGAGACGGAGGTGCTGCAGGGAGGTGAGTTGAGCGAGCGCTTCTGGTATCTCCCTGATTTGGTTACTGCTGAGATAGAGGCGCTGCAGGGAGGTGAGGTGAGCGAGCGCTTCTGGAATCTCCCTGATTTGGTTACCGGTGAGGTTGAGTTCTTGCAGGGAGGTGAGTTGAGCGAGCGCTTCTGGAATCTCGCTGATTTGGTTATTGCTGAGACGGAGGTGCTGCAGGGAGGTGAGTTGAGCGAGTGCTTCTGGAATCTCGCTGATTTGGTTATTGCTGAGGTCGAGGAGTTGCAGGGAGGTGAGTTGAGCGAGCGCTTCTGGTATCTCGCTGATTTGGTTATGGCTGAGGTCGAGGTATTGCAGGGAGGTGAGTTGAGCGAGCGCTTCTGGAATCTCGCTGATTTGGTTAAAGCTGAGGTGGAGTTCTTGCAGGGAGGTGAGTTGAGCGATTTCGGGGGGAATTTCTGTTAAGTTTTTGTCGGACAGATCCAACTTCCCCGCTCTTTCGTCCTTTGCCCGTTGAATTAACTCTAATACTTCCTGTGCTGTCATTGACCATCCCCCCGCTACTATATTTACTCCATTTTGGCAAAAGATCCAGTTAATGCCACTGGTTGAGACCTCATCAGCTTGAGTTGAGTTTCTGGAGAGTGAACTGAAAACTCGCATCTGATGACCGATAAGGGACTTGCGTGGGAATAATATCCTAGCCAGAAAATCGCTCTGTAGAAGAATCAGGCCGGCCAGATGGCATATTATCAAAGCGCAAGTCCCTTAGCTGCGGGGACTCTCAAAGGCTCTCCCCCTACTTAGGGTGATCAGCAAACCTGGGCGATCGGAGGGCGCAGGTTCCTTGCGCCCCTACAGTAACGGATTTTGTCCACAATGTAGGGGCGAACTGCGTTCGCCCAAAAGGTACATTAATGTAGGGGCGAACTGCGTTCGCCCAAAAGGTACATTATCAAAGCGCAAGTCCCTAACTGGGTGACTAAAGTTGAGAATTCCCTTAAGATAAAGTAAATAAGTGTAAAGAAACTGAAAGTTAGCCTACACCCTTGCTGAAAAAATTCTCATTGTCTAGAAGTGCTATGCTCAATCGTTTTTGCCGAGGAATCTCGATCGCTCTTGTAATTGGTGTCATTAGCTGTCTGGGTTGGATTATCTGCCCGGATCAAGCTCTAGCGGTGAATAATCCCGAATTACTGCCCAATCAAGCCACTCCGATCGTTGATTTAGCCAATTATCTACCCGCAAAACAGGAAGAGGCATTAATCCGAGATATCGAGACATTTCAAGGGGAAACCGGCTGGAAAATGCGAGTTTTAACCCAATATGACCGCAGCCCCGGCCGGGCAGTGATTAATTTCTGGGGATTAGATGATAAAAGTATTCTCCTAGTGGCCGATGGTCGCGGCGGTAATCTACTATCTTTTAGTATTGGCGATGCCGTCTATGAATTTTTACCCCGCACTTTTTGGATCGAGTTACAGGCCCGTTTCGGTAATATGTATTTTGTTCGGGAAAATGGCGAAAATAATGCGATCGTACAATCCTTGGACACGGTAAAAGGCTGTTTAGTTAAAGGTGGTTGTGCGGTGGTCCCCGGTTTACCGAAGGAACAGTGGATTTTAACTTTAATTACCTCAATTGTCGGCGGTTTAGTCTTCGGTTTTGCCGGTATTCCTCGCAAAGAAGGACAGGTTTTCGCTTGGCAATGGGTTTTAATTGTCTCTCCCCTCTGGTTTATCCTCTTTGTTGCTTTTGGCATCGGACCGGTGGTTACTCGCACCAGTGAATTACTGCCCCTTTTCCGCAATTTAATCGGTTTTGCCCTCGGGGTTTTAGTCGCCTATCTTTCCCCTCGTTTTAATTCCCTCAACGCCTCAAAAACCTAAGAATTAGGGGCTTTTAAGTGATCAGTAATCAGTAAACAGAAAGTAGCGAAGTTTTTACCTATAACTGATACCAAATCCAGTTATTAAGTTGTTGGTTATAATTAAATTAAAAATGAATTTTAGGTTCGATCCCCCCTTAATCCCCCCTTCTCCCCTTGATAAGGGGGGTGCCGATCCCCCCTTAATCCCCCCTTGATAAGGGGGGTGCCGATCCCCCCTTCCCCCCTTGATAAGGGGGGTGCCGATCCCCCCTTCCCCCCTTGATAAGGGGGGTGCCGATCCCCCCTTAATCCCCCCTTGATAAGGGGGGTGCCGATCCCCCCTTCCCCCCTTGATAAGGGGGGTGCCGATCCCCCCTTCCCCCCTTGATAAGGGGGGCATCTGATAATTTTTAACGCCTACCTAGTTAAAAACTGATTATTTATTCCCTTTTGCCTTTTGCCTTTTGCCTCTCCTCATAACTCGCCTCTACTCAACGGATTTAGTATGATAGCTGACGGCGGCCCCTCATGGTTCGATCGATCTAGCTCTGTTACAATTAGAAACATTGTGGAGTGAGTGAGATAACGTTTATGTGGGTCAATACTCAAAGTGAGATTATTAGTAAGGTTTTGCCGCCAGCAGTACGTCTGTTCTTAAGAACGCAAGTAGAACAGATAGAAGATTTAGAAATGCAGCTGCAAGGTCATGATCGGCAAATTTTGCGCGGTTATATCCCCGGGGTATTTTTAGCCGTAGGAAAAGCGATTTATCAGGGTTTACATCTAGGTAAAGCGCAATTAAGAGGGGAAAATATTCGTCTTAATATCGGGCAGGTTTTGCGAGGGAAACCCCTAAAAATTTTGGAACCTATTCGGGTTAGCGGTGAGGTGGAAATTAACGAACAGGATTTAAATAATTCGATCGCCTCGACTATTTTAATTAATGCTTTTGCCGATTTACTAATTTTTTCCCTAGAAAATAACGGAGTTGTTAACGCCAGAGAAATTATCTCACAACAGCGTTTTAACTGGAAAAATGTTCTCTTAAATCAGGGTTATTTCTCTCTTCTCGGCCATAGAGAAACAGGTGCAGAAGTAATTTTTAGCGCTGATATTACCTTAAAAGATGCCCGCACTTTAGGGATTAGTCCCCGACAATGGCAAGGTTTAGCCCCAGATTTATCTATTGATTTGCAACCTTTTACCGTCGATTTAGGCAAAGATGTGGAGATTAAATCTTTTATTCTCGACGATCAAACTCTTTTCTGTCAGGGAAGTTTTTTGATTTTACCTTAAAAATAAACGGGATGATTCCGGTGGGTTAACTTAGTTTAACCCCCCAATTATTACCCCGGATTCTGTGCGATTAAAATAACTGTTTGCATTAGTCCGACGAGAAGACCGAGAATCCCACCGAGATTAACAATTCCCTGTAATTCCTGTTTAACAATGCCTTGAATAGCATTTTCCAGATCGGCCGGAGAAGTGGCATTTACCCGATCGCGGATTACCTGATCGATGTTGAGAATCGGGATAATTTGGGCGACTAATTTCTCTAAATCTTCCTCTAGATAACGCTCTAAAATTAACGCTAACTCTTGACTAATTACCCCTAATGATGTAGTCATTGACACCGAGGATTGCAGACGATTAATAATTAAATTAGCGATTTGATCCCAGTCGATCGTTTGTCCAAAATCTTGCAGAAATTGTTCGCCACTTTCTTGAATATAAATTCGCACCGTATCCCTAGTGGTTTTACGCAATTGTCTGACGGTGGAGATAGGTAAATTTTGCAAAGAGATACCTTGTAACCAGTTTTTCAGACGATTACGCATCTCTAAAGATAGTAATAATTCTTTGATTCTGGTGTTAGCTAAATCCTTTTCATCAAGGCAAAAAGTGCGTAAGCGGGCGAGGGCATTGCGTAAACCGAATAAATTGGCTACTACCCAATAGGTTCCACTGGTTTTTTCCCGAAATCCTTCATCGATAACTTGAATATTGCGATCGGTTAAAAAATCGATTAAAGCTAGACGGATAACATCAGCAGGTAGGACGGTTTCTAATAGCCAATCGGAGAATTGTCGCGCCTGTTGTTCACTGAGAGAAAATTCCAAGACTAGGCGATCAAAAATTTGATTGATCTGTTTTTCTAAAAAATCCTGCCGTCGGGCTAAAACTTTTAGTAATTTCGCTAAAGATTCCCCGAATAAATCGTGAAGAATCGCCGCCAAAATCTCGGCGGTTTTTGCTTGCCGATCGCCTTTTATTTGTTTTAAAGCTAATTGTAACAGCCAGAGTATGGCCCCCTGTACCCTTTCGGTGTCGAGGAGTCGTTTAGCCAGTTTTTGTAGTTCCTCGGGGGTTAACAGGGAACCCATGATCGTATCCGATACCCGGACAGCTAATCGATCTTGATTGCGAGGAATTAACCCCGGAGTGAAGGGAAGAGGACGCTTACCGATATAAATCGCCTTGTAGGGACGAAATAGCATTTTTATGGCTACATCGTTCGTAAAATAGCCAATAATTGCCCCCGCGATCGGCGGTAAGATCCATGTCCAAAGAGTAGGGAGATTCAATTTAGCAGCAAAAAATAAACGGAAATGTGAGTAGGTTATTTCTTCAAGACTAACACTCCCATCAGTCCTGCTAGGAGTGGATAGTGAACGGCGCCGGAAAATCCCGACCGATAGCCTAATTTTACCTGTTCTGGGCCCATGGGAAAGCGATCGATACTGGGACTAATATAAGCGTACTGGTCAGTTAAACCGTAACGCTCGGCAGCCGGAACGACGATATGATCGAGATACCAGTTTTGGAATAATTTGGCGATGGTTTCGGTGGGTTGATGGAAGTCAAGAATCGCCGCTTTAGCACCCGGTTTGAGGACTCGGTATAATTCCCCCAAACATTGGGCAATATCCACCACATTGCGTAATCCATAGCCGATAGTGGCACAATCAAAGCTAGAATCGGCAAAGGGTAAATTGAGGGCATCCCCCTCCATCCAGTTAATATTAGTGGCGCTAAAACGTTGACGGGCGATTTTTAATTGTTGTGGGGAAAAATCTAGTCCGATCACTTTGCCGGTTTTGCCCACTTGTTTTGATAATAGGTTAGTCAGGTCGCCGCTGCCACAACAGATATCGAGGGCAAAGTCCCCTTTTTCTGGTTGACACCATTTGACTGTCATTAATTTCCAGATATGGTGTAATCCTAAACTTAATTCCTGATTGAGGCGGTCATATTCGGGAGCGATCTGATCAAAAATTGCTTGTATTTCTGTGGAGTTAGGTGAGGATTGATTGGACATTTTTATAATATAGCACCAGAGAAAATCCCAGATGAAGTTATATCATTCTATCCTATCTCCGCTCACGGAGATAAGCTGTTGACCATCTACAGCAGTTATCTTCATAGTGGGGAACAGTGACTTAGGTTACGCTTCATCTATCCGAGAACCTTCCGGTCGCAGTTCGATCAACAGGCCTTCCCGGGCGAGAATAGTTTGAGGCAGAATCTTTCTTACCTGTTCGCCAATGCGATCGAGAAAATCGTCATTATGGGCGGGATCGTGATGAAATAGAACTAACTGCTTAACTTGGGCTGCCTGGGCGATTTTGACTGCCTGCTGCCAAGTGGAATGGCCCCAACCCACCTTAGAATACTTAGGATCGTTGTATTCCTCATCGGTGTAGGCAGCATCAATAATCATCACATCCGCTTGCCAGGCCAAAGCCAGAACGTTATCATCAAGGCGATCAGGAAAATGTTCGGTATCGGTAATATATGCTGCCGATAAACCCTGCCAATTTACCCGATAACCCACCGCTTCTCCTGGATGATTTAAAGGACGGGTTTCGACGCTGACATCGCCGTAGTGGAGGGTTTCGCCCATTTCTAGATCATAAAATTCTAAATCAGCCCGCATAATCTGCAAAGGCACGGGAAAATTAGGATGTAACATCTGATCGTGTAATGTTTGCTTGATGGTTGCTCCGTTGGGGGAGGGAACCGCGTAGATATTAAAAGTATTGCCCCTGATAAAAGCAGGGGTAAAAAAAGGAAAACCTTGAATATGATCCCAATGGGAGTGGCTGAAAAATAAATGGGCTTTCGCTGGACTTTCTGCCATCAAAGACTGTCCTAGGATGCGTAACCCTGTACCACCGTCAAAAATTAATCTTTCTCTACCGACTTGCATCTCTACACAGGAAGTATTACCACCATAACGAACGGTTTCCGAACCTGGACAGGGAATACTCCCCCGTACTCCCCAAAATTTGATCTGGAAGCAGTTGTAGGGCATATCAGAAGTTGGTCTACTTGTGCTGATGGGCTAATAGATCAGATTAGCACTCTTCCACAATTAAGGCAGTGACTTCATCCCGAAGATAACGATCTATGATTAAGGGGTGAGGATCGTCACTTTTGCAAGAGCTAAGGTATGGATTTACAGAAATTCTTAGAAAAACTGCCCCAACAGTATCAGGATTGGGGATCGGCTTTAATGTCGCCTATTTCCGAGCAATTAACCCTTTTAAGCGAAAAAACCGCCTCCTATCCTGATCGCAATCTCTTTCCCCTGCTCAATCTCGCCGTTGCCTGTCTGCAACCAGAGGAGGTTTACTGTCAAGTGGGTTGTTTTCGTCGCGGTAGTTTAGTCGCCGCTTTCTGGGATAATAGCGATCGCTGCGGTTATGGCGTAGAAGCTTTTTTTAAATACGATCCATCGGGAGAAAAGCTAACTATATTATCTGAGGATTTGGAGGATTTTCAACTATCAGAACAGATATTTTTAAGCGATCAAGAAACGGAAAACTTTTTCGATGATCTGGCAGAATTAAACAGTGAAGAAAAGCTGGGAGTTTATTACTACGACGCCGCCGAAGACTATCGATCGCTCTTCATCTCCCTACTTTTTGCCAAAAAATTCTGGTCCGATTCCGCTTTAATTATCATCAATAAATGTCAGCATCCCGCTCTCCAACAGGCAATAAGAGATTTTACTAAAACCCATCCCCAAGCTCAGATAATTTTAGATGATAAAATCGCTAATCACGGTTTGCTTGGTTTGAAAAATATTTGTTTATTAGCTTGGAATGCTTCCCCAGGGATAACAGCCCTAAAATCCCCGAAAAAACTGGTTTTAAATGTGGGTTGTGGTCCCTATAATCCCGAAGCCTTACCCCAACTATTCCGCGATGGCAATTGGCAAGAAATTCGCCTCGATATCAATACTGCTGTTAACCCAGATATTTTAGGAACTATTACCGATTTAAGTGCCGTTCCCGATAACTGCGTCGATGCGGTTTTTTCTAGTCATAATCTAGAACATATTTATCATTACGAAGTTCCCATCGCCCTAGGGGAATTTAAACGCATTCTTAAACCCGAAGGCTTTTTAATGATCGTAGTTCCCGATATGCAAACCGCCGCCGAATTTGTCGCTAGAGGCGATATGGAAAATGAACCTTTATATATTTCTCCCGGAGGTCCCGTGCGGGCTTTATGGATGTTTTACGGCATGGGAACAGAAGTCCCCGGAATGCCCTATATGGCTCATAAAACTGGTTTTACCTCTCAAAATCTTAACCATAAATTACAAGAGGCAAATTTTGCCAGAGTCGAGGTAATTCGCAGGGAATTTGATTTAGTTGCTTTTGGGTATAAGTGAGGAAAGATTAGCAACAATTGCCCGCACTTGTGGGGCGATTCTTTCCCTTTGATTGATTAAATAAATACTAACGAGGGTTAAAGATACCCCCACCCATTGCAATACACTTAACATCTCACCGAGGAATAAATTCCCGAAAGTGAGGGCAAAAACCGGAGTTAAAAAAGTTAAAGAACTTAAACTGGTTAAATTGCCCTTGGCGGCTAAATAAAAGAATATTCCGTATGCGATCGCACTACCAAAAATAGTGGCATAACTTAAAGCTAACCAACCATTTAAATCTATATTTTGCCATTGATGGGATTCGGTGAAACCTGAAGCTAAAAATAGCGGCAATCCTCCTAAAATCATGTGCCATCCTGTGGCGCTGACGGGATCCGCATGACGACAGACAAACCGGATTAAGACTGTTCCCACCGCCATGGATAGGGAAGCCAAAAGCATGAGCATTTCGCCGCTATTTAGTAATTCCTGCCAGCTAAAGTCAATATTTACCGCTTTTTGTCCAAAAAAGTCATAAAACCATTGATCGGGCAAACCAATTAAACTAATTCCCCCAATGCCTAAACCCAATCCTAACCATCCCCAGACACCGATAACTTCTTTAAATAGCCAACTGGACATTAAAGCCACCGCTAGGGGTTGGGAGTCAATAATTACCGATCCTAACCCCGCCCCGGTACGATTTAATCCCAATGCCAGAAAACCTTGAAAAAGAGTGGCATCCATCAGAGCAAAAAGGGCAATCCATAACCATGCTTGCAGGGTTTTGGGCTGAGGACGACCTAAAAACCAAGCTACTATTAAAACTAACATTCCGGCGGGAACCAGGCGAATTCCCGCCATAAATAAGGGGGTGGTGTGGGGGATAACACCCTTCATCGCTACCATCGCTGTTCCCCAGAGAAAAAACGGTGAGATAAATAAGAGGGGCGAGGATTTCTTTAAATCTAGGTTTTCCATAGGTAGCGATCGAGTGTTGTGGATAACAAATTTCTCTAATTGTATAGTAGAGACTGGGGATCAGCCCTTAATTCTCCTGACTTTCTCCTAACTGATTTTCCTCTAAAGCTGTTATTGGTTTTTCTTCACTCGATCCGATCCAGATCGCAATCATTCCAGCAATAGGAATGGAGAGAAAAATTCCTAATAATCCCGCAACTCTTTCGCCGATAAAGAGGGATAAAAATAAAATTACTGGGTTTAATTCTAGGGCATTGCCCATAACTTTAGGGCGAATAATATTATCTTGAATTTGCACCAAGACAACACAGACAATAAAAGCTTTAACGGCAATTGTTAGTCCCTGGGAGGTAAAAGTCAAGATAGTTACCAACAAAATGCCCAAGGTTGCCCCGATACCCGGGATAGCATCGATAACACCGAGAATGCTCGCTAAAATTAGCCCATATTTGATTCCTAATAGGGAAAAACTTAAGAAACTCGTCACCGATAAAAAGAGCATTAACAACAGTTGCCCGCGAATAAATCCCAGAAAACTTTGTCGAAAAGACTTGGCAAAACGCTCCCGGTATGCTATGGGGAGAAGTTGCAAAAAACCTCGCCAGAGTTTATCACCGTCGATGAGCATATAAACACTGATCACCGCCCCGAAAACACCCGTAAAGACACTGGAAAAAACTCCCTGTACGAGCGATAAACCCGTAGCTAAACCGGTTTGTAAGCTTCCCACCATTTTATTCAAATCTAATCGATCGAGAAAGTCTTGAAAGGGTAAAAAATCTTTTTGACTCAGGGCATCGGTAAGATTGAATAGTAGTCCTCTCCCCTGATTAACCGCTTCCAATCCTATGCCTGTGACTAATCTAAATAGGAGGATAAAAGCTACTAGGGTGGTAATAGCAATGGCTAGTCCTCTCGGTAGATAACGGGATAACCAAACCACGGGATAATTTAATAGAGCGGCCAGGACTGCCGAACCAGTAAAAATAGCGATCATCCCGTAGAAATAGTTAATTAAGATAATTAGACTCCAGCCACAGCCAAATAATAATAGATAGCGTACTAGAATCGAGTTATTCAGAGTTTTCCAAAAGGAACTAGAAGGGGGCATAAATAAAGCCAGAAATAGGATTTTAGCATTTAGAATTGTTTTAACAAAGCTTCCCGCATGACCGAGACGGGGACGGGTTGACCTAACCAGATTTCTAGTGCGATCGCTCCCTGATTAACTAACATTTCTAACCCATCAATAATTCTTATCCCTCTAGTCCGGGCCAACCGGAGAAATTTGGTCGGCCGGGGATTATAAATTAGATCGTAGGCGATCGCCGATGGGGGTAAAAGGTCTAATAATTCTAACTCAACAGGGGATTGTTCGCCCTGGGGGGACATTCCGATCGGGGTAGAATTAATCAGGAGTTCTGTGGTGGATACCAGCCCCTCTAATTCGTCCCAACTATGCACTTCTAGGAGGTCATAGAGGCTGGTATTCGCCCAACTTTCTTTAAAAGGATCTAATTTCTTTTGATTGCGTCCTACCACATGAATTTCGCCACAGCCCAACTGGGCGCAAGCCACCACTACCGCCCGGGCGGCGCCGCCATTGCCTAAAATAACTGGATTCACCTGACTCCAATCTTTGTCAAGGGATTTCAAGGGTGCGAGAAAGCCATCCACATCGGTATTCGTTCCCTGCCAACCGGTTTCCGTGCGCCAGACGGTATTAACTGCGCCCACTAGCCTGGCTTTCTCGGTAATTTGCGATAATAAGGGAATAATTGCTAATTTATGGGGAATCGTGACGCTAAAACCCTGTAGATCGATGGCGGACAAACCAGCGATCGCAGTTGCTAAATTTTCTGGGGCGATCGGTAGGGGAAGATAGACATAATTTAGCCCCAAGGCATCGATAGCGGCATTGTGCATGAGGGGAGAAAGAGTATGGCCGATAGGATCGCCGATTACGCCTAATAACTTGGTTTTTCCGTTAATAATGGTCATAAAAAAAGGTGGGCTTTCCCCACCAAAGTTTGATATCAAGGGTGGCCAATGCTCACCTTACTATACTATTTCTTGATTTCGCGGGCCATTTTCAGGAAAGGATTGATACTGTCATCGTTAGCGCGACGAACGTTATCATTAGCACCGTTAGCCTTACTATTAGCCTCGGAAGTGGCCGATTTTGCCACAATACCGTTATCGGTGACTTTGCTGACTTCCATAGAAGAAATCTGTTTAATCGATTCGCCACCCTTTTTATTCGAGGCAGTTTTCGGGAAAGTACGTCGGATCGTGATCGGTGTCCGCATAAAGTCGATATCACCGAGAGTTTTAGCGTCATCGGGTTCCAAGTAAAAAGCCTCTTTCGGTTCCGGTGCGCTCATATCCATCGGTTCATCGACGTATTTCGTCTTATTGCCAAACAGGCCAAAGAATCCAGCCATTTTCTCCCTCTCCTAAATAAATATATTTACCATAAATTGCTGCTGATTGTTAAATCATATCAATATTTATGACAAAAAGCTAGGTGGGGCTTGCTGAATAAGTCTGTTGGTGGGGTTAGGAGTCAGTAGCCGGTCGTCAGGAGATTATTTTTATTTGTTCTCCCCACTCCCCTAATTCATAATTCATAATTCATAATTCCCCCACACCCCTAATTCATAATTCATAATTCATAATTCCCCCACACCCCAATCAACGCTGTTCTAACCTACGACTGGCTAGGGACATAGAATAACAGAAAATCCAGTAAATAAACGCCAAAAATAGATAAACCTCTGGATAATCGCCGATAAATTTCGGATTAGCTAAAACCGATCCTGCCATACCCAAGAGGTCCACCAGTCCCACGATCGCCAGTAGAGAAGTATCCTTAAATAAACTGATAAATTGACCAACAATAGCGGGAATGACCGCTTTTAAAGCTTGGGGTAGAACGATCAATAATAAAACGAAAATCGGTTTTAAACCCAAGGCTTTGGCCGCTTCAATTTGACCTTTGGGAATCGCTTGTAAACCACCCCGGACATTTTCGGCCAGATAGGCTGCTGCAAAAAGGGTAAATCCGGCGATCGCTCTGATCACCCGTTCCGGTCTCGTCCCGGCGGGTAAAATTAAAGGTAACATCACCTGAGCCATGAATAAAATTCCCAACAAAGGTAAACCGCGCAATAATTCGATATAACCAATAGATAGCCAACGAATTGCCGGTAATTCACTCTGTCTCCCCAGGGCTAATAATACTCCCAAGGGGAAAGATAAAATCATACTGGCGATCGCTACTAATAAAGTTAAGATTAAACCACTGAGATCATCGAGGGGAATGGCCTTTAAAAATAATCCCCCCAATAGTAACCAAGCAATTAAAGGTAAAGTCAATAACCAGAGCAATCCCCACCAGCGTTGGAGAAAAGCGGGGCAATTGGGGAAGCGACCCCGGTTTAATTGCCAAGAAAACAGTGATAAAGCCGCAAGTATCGTTAAAATCAGCCAAATTCGCCATATTGACTGTTCTGGATAACGACCGACCACAAATAAACCGATATTTTCCGTCACTACAGCCCATTTTGCCTGATTTATCGCCCAATCGAGAAAACTTAAGCCCCCCCAGAGGCTGAGAAATAGACCCGCAAGGGTTAAGATGACGTTGTACCAAGTGTTAAAGAGATTTTTTCTTAACCAGAGTCCCATAAAATTCCCCAACCTCTACAGTGGTGATCCTTGTACTTTTTCAGTACAATGGTGCTATTAGAAAAATTCAGACTGATTTTCGACCATGAACAGTTGCATTTTAATGGCTAAAATTGTCCGTCGTCCCGAATTACGTTATACCCAAGATAATCAAACTCCCTACGCTCAAATGTTAGTCGAGTTTTCTCCCAATCGTGCCGAGGCAACCCCGACTAATTTAAGGGCCGTAGCTTGGGGAAATTTGGCCTCAGAAGTCGCTCAGAACTATAATGAAGGCGATCGGGTAATTTTAGAAGGTCGTCTCTCCATGCAGACGATCGATCGTCCCGAAGGTTTTAAGGAAAAACGGGCCGAATTAGTCATTAGTCATCTCTATCATCTTGACGGCAGCGTGAGTAGCGGTGAAATGACGGCCTCGACTCCGGAAAAAGTCGTACCAATCAATGCCCACAAATCGAATAAAACCGAGGTGGAGAAACCCGTCGCACCTGTCTCCACCGGGGATTTTGAATATGACGCATCCTATGAACTTTCTAATCCTTCCGCTTGGCAACCTAGCGACACATCGGTGGAGGAAAATTTAGACGATATTCCTTTCTAATCACCCCGACAGAATTAATGGCTCTTCTCGATTTTGTCTGATAATTTTTGCTTATGGAATCGTGAAATGCTGATCGGGCAAGACTTTCAGCACTATTTGGCGGATATTCTATCAGTATAGACCTCGTTTCCACACAGAAACCAGAAGAGCCAGTTCTTGCCTTCTAACCCCCTAACTCCCCACCATTGATACTTTTCTTTTGTTGAACGTAGCTCTGAAAATCGGCGAGGGTCAGTTCATCTAACCACTGGTGTCGCTCGGCGGTGTAATCGCCATGGCCGACTTCCAATTGTTGCAGGAAGCGGAGCATTCCCACCACCCCTAAAGAGTCAACTAAAGCTTGATATCCTTGTTTTCTCAGTTCAGCTAATTTCATTGCCATCCTCCTGTAAAGTCGCCATCAACCAAATCACGGGATTCTCTACCGTTACGTTAATTGAATCTCTATATTGTTGAGCTTTTCGCAGCAGCCTGTCATCGGTGGTCAGGAAAATATCAGCGCCCCCCGCTTCAGCAAAAGCCAGATGTAAGGCATCATAAAACTTAAAACCCAGTTCCATCAAGGCTGTGGCTCTCAATTCAATAAGAGTATTAACATTCCTTAATCTGCGTTTAAGGATGAACGAATATCGCCACAAGAATAGGCATTACACAAGATACAATTACGAAAAATACCCACACAGATTTTTGAGATAAGGGGGTGGGGGTAACTTGACTTTTTCGCATCAATATTGCTGTCACTACTAAAGATAACAAGCTCCATAATAAAAAAATATCAAAGAAACTTATTTGACCTCTTAATGAGATAATGCTCTGAAAATCCCTATTGACAACTATTGCAGCTATAAATGCTAGAAGGCTACCACCTACAATCACTCCTATACCCTGCCATAATGACTTCCAATCCGAAGAAAACAATCCCACTAGCCAGCCTATACATCCTCCTATTATTACTATTCCCGCCGTGAGAAAAGCTTTTCCTGGAAGGTTGCGCTCATAGTTGCCTGTTATCGTTACTTTACTACCCGAATTAATAAGAATGAACTTATTCAATCCAGGTCTTAGTAAATATTTGTTGACTTGCTTTTCGGCTCTCTTCAGAGAGAAATCCATTTCTTCGATTCCCGATTGTTTGACCTGAGTGTGTAGATCTGTTGGAGTCTCAACTTCGATTTGGGAAACAATAGATATTGCGCCCTCGACTTTAATTGGCATTTCCAACAAAGATTTATCCATAGGAAACCAGTTGAAATATCTTTCAGGAATCTGCTCTTTTTTGGTAAGGACATCGCTAATTTCATATTCCATCTCAATAAATACTGGCTTGGGTTCAGTCTTTAGAGCCTGGTTATAGATGTCTGCAATGTTGTCATATTGATCGATCTGAACATTTCTCTTTGAAGCAGAAGTCAATACTTCTAAATCTTCAACTATTTTTATAGGTATATTCTCGATTTTATATTTCAGTTGAGGTGAACTCGGATCGACCGTAGCCACATTAACTTTAACAGTATCAGGTTCGTTATTCTGTTCCACTAACTTGACCTTATTGCCACCAAATTCGATGGCAATCTGTCCCTTGTTATTAGGTTCTAGCTTGGTGGAAAGAGGGAGGAAGCTTAAGGTGGCTTTAACTTTATCTGAATTGTAGTCAGAGGAATTGATATTTAAACTGAAATTTCCTAATAGTAAGGACGTTTCGCTGGAGTTTTTAGACTTTCCGTTTGGTTCATTTGATAGTGCAACCGATAAAATAAAAAATACAAGAGCTATGACTGCTAGAACAGCAACGGCTGTGTAAAACCAAAAACGTCTGCGTTTCCTATACAGTTCTTCCCTAGATTCAGCCCTTTCGTCTTCCCTAGATTCAGCCCTTTCGGGATAGCTTCTTAGCCGCGACATAAACTCCTGGAGTTGCTCTCTCAGTAAATCCAGTAAATACAGTTCTTCCCTAGATTCAGCCCTTTCGGGATAGGGTCTTAGCCGCGATATTAACTCCTGGATTTGCTCTCCCAGGACATACAGTTCCCTAGAGTCAGCCCTTCTAGGATAGCTTCTTAGCCGCGACACTAACTCCTGGATTCGCTCTCCCAGGACATACAGTTCCCTATAGTCAGCCCTTCTAGGATAGCTTCTTAGCCGCGACACTAACTCCTGGATTTGCTCTCCCAGGACATACAGTTCCCTAGAGTCAGCCCTTTCAGTATAGGGTCTTAGCCGCGATATTAACTCCTGATTCATCCAGAGTTCCCAACCGATCCACACAGCGAGCGCAACTGCACAAAGCAGAGAAACCCACTGCGCCATGTTTAGCAACCCTTGCCGAGAAAACTTGTCTCCTGGTAATCGATATCCTATATCTGAGAAGTCCCATACCGGAGCCAATTCGGGCTGTAATCTCGCCAACGCTTTAACCTTACCCTCGGATATCGAGGAAGGAAGCTCTGTCAATTTAACTGACTCACCATCGCCCCTAGTCCAAAGTGAGGTAAATTTGGCTTTTGTGGGCAGTTCGACGGAAGTTTGAACAGAAGCCACACCTTGACCAACTGGAAGATTGAGGGGAAGTGACTGAGCAAAGACTGGAGAAATCATCAAAACATTTAAGCTGACTCGGCGGGTTTGAGGTTGCTTCTGTGTTCCCAAGCTACTTGCAGTTGAGGCGTTTTCAGCCGTAGGAGCCTCTTTCACTTGCGCTTTCTCATCAGTCCCTGGGATTAAAGCAACGATACTCCAGAGTCCTCCCTTGACCTTATAAGCCATGAGCTTTACTTGGGAAGAGTTATCCCCATCAGTTCCATAGTATTCAGGGAGTTCTTTGAGTAGAGCTACAGGAATCCAGATAGAATTGTTTCCTGACGATACTTTCTCAATAGCCTCGCCAGCAATAGATAGTTTGACAGCACCTCCTTCATTTACGCGGACATTAACAGACGATTGCTGAAACGTCCAGTTGCCCTCCTCATAGATATTTTGTAGCGCCTGAAGGTCATTCTTCGTGAGATGAACTGTAGGTGTTGCACAACTAGAGAAAAGCAGAGCGATCGCCAAAAATAACACGAGCAATAATGCTCGGTAATGGAGTGGAATCCTGATTTTTCCCAACACTTTAGATGTTCTCCTATCCAAGTTTTGTGTATTGCTTATTGTCCCAACCGTTTTCTCGCCCCCCTCACACCCTCAAGCTGCTTCAGTGCCATCCCTGCCACCAAACAGACCCCACCTATAATATACAACCTTTTATTCCCCGTCCCCAAGCCCACAAACTCGGCCACCGCAAAGGAGAACAACATCTGAGTAAAAAGTGCAAGTTGTGAACGTGCAAAGTAGATTAGGAAACAGAAAGGAGTGAGCGATCGCAAACTGAAAAACCCCAGTTATAGTCATTTCAATTAAGATTGAGAATATCAATCCCAGAGTTCATAAGGGTTTTGTCGGTCTAGAGTGTATCAGACTTATCTGAAATGACTATAAAAACACAAATGGTCGAGAATTATGATCCTAATCACCAGAGGACTTAGCCGATGAGTATAGATGCGATCACAACTTAAACTATCCCGATTTAGATAATTCCGATTTTGAAAATGAGAGGTTCTATCTTTTACGTCTCAACTTATTATGGAGTCAAGAAGAAGAAATGGCTTGGTCAAGATTCTTTGTAGCGGTTTTTAACTTGTAGTTCTGGGTTTGTACCACTTAATAAAGGTAGTTCATTGATTGTATATACCCCAACATAGTCCTACTGATCAGTAATTTTACTTTCAGCGAGAATTTCTTGAAGGACGGGGGATAAATTGCTAGTTAAACGGCCGGATCGAATAAATTCAGCGTAGGTATCAGCTTCGATATCTAGGAGGGTTTCCCGAAGTTGTTCCATTGTTAATAGTTGTAATTGGGGATAACTATCGTTGAGAGATTGTATTTCCGCTTCTACGGTCTTTAACTTTTCTTTGACGAGATGCTGCTCATAACTAAAAAATTCGGGGGCAACATCGGGAGATTTATCTAACTTAGAAAGATAGTCTAAAACCCTTTTTAAAGCTACCCGTCGGGCTAAAAGTTCCGCATAGTTTTCTCGAATTGGTTGATCACCGATCAGGTCTAATCTCGATAGGAAAGTTTGAATAGTTAATCCCTGAACCAAAAGGGTAAAGAGAACAACTCCGAAGACGATATCGATGATATCCTGACGATTGGGAAAAATAACCGGCACACTTAAAGCTAGGGCAATAGAAACGGAACCGCGCAAACCTCCCCACCATAAAACCGTTTTTTCCCGCCAATTAATTTTAGTTTCCATCAAGGCATTACTAACAGTTGCCAAAGCAAAGGTAGCCAGAAAACGGGCCGCTACCACGGCAGCGATCGTGATAAAAATTAAATTGAGATTATCGGCTAAACTGGAGAGACGGATCTGATCGCCGATGAGGAGAAAAACGATCGAATTGACAAAAAAAGCGAGAAACTCCCAGAATTGCGTGACTAATAGGCGGGTACGGGGACTCATACTAATTCTAGAGCCAAAATTACCTAAAATAATCCCCGTAGTCACCACTCCGATTACCCCCGAACCCCCGAACTCCTCGGTTAATAAATAAGCACCGTAGGCGGACACAAGAGTTAAAGACTGTTCCACTAGGGGTAAATCCAGACGTTGAGTCAGATAGGAAATACCAAAACCCACTAAACAACCCACTGCCACCCCGATACCGATAAAAGCCGCAATCCGGCTAATGGTTGTCTCTAAGGATAGACCACTAGCACCGAGGGGAATTTCCACCAAAAGAGCGAAAGCGACGACAGCAACCCCATCATTAAATAAGCTTTCCCCTTCCAAAAGCACGGTGAGGTTTTTACTGGCCCCTAATTCGCGAAAAAGAGCGACAACAGCGACGGGATCCGTAGAAGAAAGGCTCGCACCCACTAATAATGCCGTAAATAGGGGTAAATTGGTCAATTCATCTAGGGTAAAACCAACCCCGAAAATCGAGATAATTACGCCGACAATAGCGAAAAGACTGACGGGAATCCAATTATCCTTCAGATCTCGCCAGCGCGTATTCCAAGCGGCTTCAAATAGCAAAGGGGGCAGAAAAATTTCTAGAATCAGTTCGGGGGATAGGTTCACCAGACGGATATCGATAAAGGCTAAACCTAAACCGACTATCACTAACAATAGGGTGTAAGGAATTTGGCGAAACCAGCTAAAAATCCTCGAAACCGTGGCCACACTCAGGGAAACGGACAAAACAATTAGAAATTGTTCTAAATTTTGCTTAATGACTTCATCGGTAGCGGATTCTAAACTCATTGGGTGGGAGGCAATCGGTGAGCGGACGTGCAAGAAAAGAACAATCTAAATTATTATGACACTTTAGAACCAGTGATTTTTTTTCCTAAACCCAAGTTTTTCTGCTGGCAATTCCTTATTATCTATGTCCTTGACTATGCCTCAGTCTGCCGAGTCCTCCACGGGTGAGGATTTACCCCTAGCTATCTCACCCAGTAACGAGCAGTTAGAGAATATTAATAGCTATTTAAACCTGATTTTGGTAGCTTTAGTCTCTCTAGCTAATTTAGACTCCGATTCTATCACCCAAGCAGCCCAGGAATTAGCCTTAGATGCAGATACAAGCGATCGCCTAGTTGCCCACCACTGGCAACCCCAGTCAAAACTTTCCCTAGCGGACATCCGTTCTCTAGTTCTCCTCCTCTGTCATCTAGCCCAAAAAAAGCAAGAGTTAATCCGTCGCGCTGTAATTCTCTTGGAACAAGTGGGAACTCAAGGACAAGAACCAGTCAAAACCACGCTTTTAGGCAATTATATCGATAATTTTCGCTTAAAATACCCAGAAATATCGGAAAATAATCTCAGTGATTCTAGCCTTGCTTCCCTAGCTTGGAAATTATTAATCGATTTATTGTTCTACAGCAGCCCCCGCAGTCATCTCCTTCTTTGGCACACCCTTTTGGCAAGTAAAAAGTAAAAAGGCTATCAGTTATCAGTTATCAGTTATCAGATGTAAGTTTTCAGTTCACTGTTTACTGTTTACTGGACGGCTACGCCGTGCCTTTGGCAACACTGAAAAAAAGCTTCCCAGTTCATAATTCATAATTTATAATTCATAATTTATAATTCCCACCGATAACTAAAAATGAGTAATCTAATTCGCAAATATACACCCCCCACCTGTACCCTAGAAATTTGGGGAAATAGTTCGCCTCTAGCGGTTTGGCTGGGTAAAAATGTCTTAAACGATGCTCACTTTCAATTGCGCTTTGATGATCCTAGATTGAGTGAGGAAAAGCAGGTGACGATCAAAGGCGATCGCACACAATTACAACTACTAGGAGAAATTGTCGCTAATTATGTGCAGAATTTACTCTCTAGTCCTGTTTCTACCCTCTCTTTCGTGGCTAGTGGTTCCCCCGAAAGTCATCTTCCCTCCTTACCCTCTCTCCATTGTCAGGGACTTCTCCAGCATCAATTATTTTTAGGTTCCCTGCTAACCGATAGGGATAAACAGGAGATCGAATTAACCACATCGCAATTATTCGATCTAGCCAATGCTTTAGGGGAATATAACCATGAAAGCCCCCTAATACCCCCATTAATTCGCCAGAAAACTCGAAAAAATGCCCTGATCTGGACGGGATTAATCGCTTCGGCCCTAATAACTATCGGGGGAATAGCGATCGCATTTTATCAACAGCAACAAGCGGTCAACAATGATTTAACCACCGATCCTAATAGCGCCAAGATTCCCCAACCCTTGCCAACGCTGCCTTTACCCCCCACGGGAACGGCCGCCCCAAACCCGCAGTTACCGGCAAATTTGGGCAATAAAACCCCTTTACCGCCACCGCCGCCCGTGGCAACCGTTCCAGCCCCAGTGCGCCCCTCTAGCGTCCCCCTAGTGATTCCGCCGCCCACTTTACCGCCGCCACCAGTCACGGGTTCGCGTCCAGGCGACACGGCGATCGTAATTGAACCGAATAATCAGAAAATCCCGATTACTGCTCCACCCGTCACTGGTGTTCAGGGTACAAACGCACTGGCAAATGTCCCCCCCACCACGATGAATCCGACTCCAGCGCCGCCAAAATTGCCCAATTTACCGCCTATAAGCCCTATTAACCCCGAAAATGTCAATTTAGACCCCAAACCGCCCACAAGCACCGCTAAAGCCCCAGAGACGAACTTACTAGATACAATTCCCCAAGTGGCAGAAACCAGAGAATATTTTCAATCCCGTTGGCAACCGCCGGAAAGTCTCAAACATACTCTAGAGTACCGTTTGGTCTTAAATCAGGATGGTTCCCTAAAACAGATTATTCCCCTGGGACAGGCCGCGAAAATCTATCTCGATCGCACTAATATACCCCTGCTCAATCAACCTTTTGTTTCTCCCCTCGATGTACCCGGTAATCCCCAATTGCGTCTGGTGCTTGGTTCCGATGGTACGGTGCGGACTTTTATGGAACAGCAATAGGCTGTACTGCATTTAAGTAGCTGGTTATAATTAAATTAAAAATTGATTTTAGGTTCGATCCCCCCTGCCCCCCTTGATAAGGGGGGTGCCGATAGGCGGGGGGATCCCCCTTAATAAGGGGGGCATCTGATAATTTTTAACGCCTACCTACTTAATTAGGGTTTGCTGAAAAAGTCATTGAAAAGTACAGGTCTCTTAATCAATGATTTCACTTAGCTACAAGCATAAGCTTTAGTTGTTGATTAATTTTTAAGTTATAACTTATCCTAATCATTGACCGAGAAAAAGTGCTG